>JAEUIG010000328.1 GCA_016795125.1 Planctomycetaceae bacterium
GGCAGCGATCCGCTGCTGACGACGATCGTCGCCGTCGATCCGATCCGGGTGTACTTCGCCGTGGACGAGCGGGCGTTGCTGGAGTACCGGCAGAAGCGTCGGCCGGGTTCGGAGAACGCCGCCGAAGGCAACCCGCTCAAGGAATCGCAGGTGCCGTTTGAATTCCGGCTGGAGACCGATGACACCTTCGTCAACAAGGGGGTCTTGGACTTCGCGGACAACCGGATTGATCCGCAGACCGGGACGATTGAAGTGCGCGGCGAGTCGGCGAATGCGGACGGCATGTTCCTGCCGGGCGCTCGTGTGCGAGTGCGGGTGCCGGTGAGCGACGCCTACAACGCCATGCTCGTACCGGACTCCGCCATCCTCAGCGATCAGGACAAGAAATACCTGCTGTGCCTGAACGCCGAGAACGTCGTCGTACGTCGCGACGTCAAGCTGGGGCGGCTGCTGGACGACGGCATGCGGGTCATCCTGCCCGGTGCGGAACCGGAGCAAAACATCGCGCTGACCGACTGGCTCATCGTGAACGGTCTGCAGCGTGCCCGGATCAACTATCCGGTGCAGCCGATGGACGCCAACGGCGAGCCGACGGTCACATCGCAATAAGTTCACAGAAGTGTTTTACAGAAGGTCACGAAGGACACAAAGAAGAGAAGAGGCGGTGTTCGGGTTTTGCGAAGTCGGCCTTCTTTCTGTTGACGACTCTTGATTGATCGGATGCGCTTTCACTTGGTCTTCGTGCCCTTTGTGACCTTCTGTAACCCCTTTCGTTCTTCTGTTTCATTCTGCGCAACGATTGACGCATGATCTCCCACTTTTTTATCGACCGGCCGATCTTTGCGTCCGTGCTGTCGATCGTCATTGTGATCGTCGGCACGGTGGCGCTGTCGCAGCTGCCGATTGCACAGTATCCGGATGTCGCGCCGCCGACAGTGCAGGTCACGGCGACGTATCCCGGGGCGAACGCCGTTACGGTTGCCGAGACGGTGGCGACGCCGATCGAACTGGAGATCAACGGCGTCGAGCGGATGCTCTACATGGGTTCCAAGTGCACGAACGACGGCCAGATGAACCTGGACGTGACGTTCGAGCTGGGGACCAATCTCGATACGGCCCAGGTGCTGGTGCAGAACCGCGTGGCCGTCGCGCAGGCCAAGCTGCCGGAGGAAGTGAAGCGGATCGGCGTCACGACCAAGAAGAAGTCCCCCAGCATCCTGATGTGCGTCAACCTGGTCTCGCCGGACAAGCGGTACGACCAGTTGTACCTCAGCAATTTCGCGGCGCTGAGCGTGAAGGATGAGCTGGCACGGATCACCGGGGTGGGCGACGTCGCGTTTCTCGGTCCGCGCGACTACAGCATGCGGATCTGGGTCGATCCGAACAAGCTGGCCGCGCGCGAAATGACGGCCGGCGATGTGATTCGCGCCATCAACGAGCAGAACGTGCAGGTCGCGGCCGGCCGGCTCGGGTCGCCGCCGATTCCGGCCGGCGTCAATGTCCCGTTCCAGATTCCGATCAATACGCAGGGACGCCTGGCGACCGTCGAGCAGTTCGAGCAGATCGTCGTCAAGACCGGCCAGAAAGGCGAACTTGTCTACCTCAAGGACGTCGTCCGCGACACCACGCTGAACGAGCAGGGGCAGCCTGTCACGAAAGGGATCGAACTCGGTGCGAAGAACTATGACGTCAACAGCTATCTCGACGGCGAGCCGAGCGTGACGCTGGCGGTGTTTCAGCTTCCCGGGTCGAACGCGCTTTCCACCGCGGCCGCGATCCGCGAGAAGATGGATGAACTCCGAGCAGGTTTTCCGGAAGGGATTGAGCATCGGATCGAGTACGACACGACGGTGTTCGTGCAGGAGTCGATCGCGAGCGTGTACCACACGCTGATCGAAGCGTTCGTGCTCGTGTTCATCGTCGTGCTGGTGTTCCTGCAGAACTGGCGGGCCACGATCATCCCCATGGTGGCCGTGCCGGTCGCGCTGATCGGCACGTTCGCCGCGATGGCGCTGCTGGGATTCTCGCTCAACAACCTGTCGCTGTTCGGCCTCGTGCTGGCAATCGGGATCGTGGTCGATGACGCGATCGTCGTCGTCGAAAACGTCGAACGCTGGATGGCGCAGGGAATGTCGCCCCGCGACGCCAGCCGCAAGGCAATGGAAGAGGTCACCGCGCCGGTCATCGCGATTTCGCTCGTGCTGTGCGCCGTGTTCGTGCCGACGGCCTTCATGGCGGGCATCAGCGGACAGTTTTACAAGCAGTTCGCGCTGACAATCGCCGCCTCGACGGCCATCTCTGCGTTCAACTCGCTGACGCTCAGCCCGGCACTGTGCGCCCTGCTGCTCAAGCCGCACGCGCATGGCGGACACGGACACGCGGAAGCGTTGCCACGACTGGGCATCGTGATCATCGGCGCGCTCGCCGCCAACGCATTTCTGCTGGGGCCGATCGCGCACCTGCTCGGATACGACGCCGGCGGTCACGGCCACGCGCCGGCCGAAGGCGCCGGGCACCCGGCCCCCTGGTGGCTGTCGCCGCTCGTCATGGCGATTGGCGCCGTCGCCGGCTGGCTGCTCGCCAAGCTGGTGAATTGGGGACTCGCGTTGTTCTTCAAGGGTTTCAACTGGTCGTTCGACGTGTCGATCGCCGCCTATGGCGGCGTCGTGAAACTGTTTCTGCGGACCTGCATCATCATTCTGCTGATTTATGCGGGCCTGATGGGGCTGACCGGCTACACGCTCGTCAAGGTCCCGCAGGGCTTTATCCCCGAGCAGGACAAGGGGTATCTCGTCATCAATGCGCAGCTTCCGGACGGCGCCAGCCTCGACCGCACCGATCAGCTGATTCGAGAACTGAGCAAGGTCATTCGAGAGACCGAAGGGGTCGCACACACCATTGACCTGCCCGGATACTCAACGATCCTCAGCACGAACATCAGCAACGCCGGCGGAATGTTCGTAATCCTGTCGCCGTTCGAGGAACGGGCCGGCAAGGCCGAGCTTGGTGCGCCGGCCATCATCCGCCAGCTGCGGCAGAAGTTTCAGCAGTTCCAGGAGGCGCAGGTCGCAGTGTTCGGCGCGCCGCCCGGGGAAGGGCGCGGCAGCACGGGCGGTTTCAAGCTGCAGGTGCAGGATCGCCGCGGCGCGGGCCTGCGCGCGCTGCAGGGGGGCGTGCAGAACCTGGCAGAGCAGTCGCTGGCACAGCACGGCGGCGAGTTCAGCGGCATGTTCAGCACGTTCAGCGTCACGCAGCCGCAGATCTTCGTCGACATCGACCGCGAGAAGGCCAAGGCCGAAGGGATTTCGCTCAACGACATCCACCAGACGCTGCAGGCCTACCTCGGCTCTGCTTACGTCAACGATTTCTCCTTCCAGAACCGGAACTGGCAGGTCAACGTGCAGGCCGATC
>JAEUIG010000651.1 GCA_016795125.1 Planctomycetaceae bacterium
AGCTTTACGCGGCTGAACACGGTGTCGGTGATTGTGTAACGGGCGTGGCGGGCTCTGTATCCTGGATTATTAGTTGATGAAGAGCGACAGCAAAGCAGGATCGTCGCTGTGACGATCGGACTTGTGAACGCCTAACTCGGGCGTGATAATCCGCCTGCTGTTCTTCGTGCGGAATTCTCCGGCCGTTTGGTCGTCTCCTCATCAGCAGGGCTGTTCATGTTGCCGCAGCTGCTTGGTGATCTGTGCGCGCGGTTCACCGTCTCCTCTTCGGCGGCGTCGCGGCGGCGACGGCGGATTGAGCCCCCCGTGGCGGCGCTCGTGGAGCTGCTGGAATCGCGTGAGCTGCTCTCCGCCACGCCGGTAATCATCGACAACGGCGGGGACGGCTTCAGCAACGTCCGCGACTGGCAGCACGTCCTCGGGTCGGGGAACTTCGGCAGCGTGCATGTCGCGAACGCTACGGAAGCCGGCGCGCTCGCCACGTGGGATTTTACCGGTCTGGAGAACGGCCAGTATTACCTGCAGGCGACCTGGACGGCGGGGACCGATCGCGCGACCAATGCGCTGTTCACGGCCCGTTCGTCGTTTGGAGCGCAGGGGCGGGAGTTCACGGTCAATCAGCGGGTCGCGCCGGCGGCCGACTTCCTGTCGGGTTTGACGCGATTCCAGACGCTGGGAGTCGTCACCGTCCGGGAAGGAAAGTTGTTGGTCGAACTGACCAACTCCGGCGCCGACGGCAAGGTCATCGCCGATGCGGTGCGTCTCGCACCCGTCAGCGCCACCGACAACTCCGTCGCCGCACGGACCGAGCGGCTGAACGCCATCACGCAGGCGCTGTTTGCATATCACGAAATCTATAGCCAGTTGCCGCCGACGCCGGTTCCGGGACTGATGGACCCGAACGGCCGTCTCCTGAGCTGGCGCGTGCACCTGCTGCCCTTCCTCGGCTACGAAGACCTGTATCGGCAGTTCCATCTCAACGAGGCCTGGGACAGTCCGAACAACCTGCCGCTGCTGAACCAGATGCCGGACGTGTTCCGCAGCCGTGACCTGGCAGCAGCTGTCGGAACGACAGGTTTCCAGCGGGCGGACTTTCCGGGTGGGTTCCACATCACCGGGGCAGGCGGGCCGACGCTGCCAACATCGGTCGTCTATCATCACTACTACGGAGGCACCGACGTCACCGACAATTCTGCAACGACGCTGCTGTTGCTGGAGACGGCCGCCAGCAAGGCAGTGGCATGGACTGCGCCGGATGATTCGCCATACTTACTTTCCGATCCGCTCAGTTTCCGGGGAGCAGCGCCGTCCGACTTCAGCCTGGCGGTGATGACGGACGGCAAAGTCCGTCAGCTTAACCGCAACATCGCTGCGGCCGATTTCCTCGCGCTCGCCACTTGGTCGGGCGGCGAAGTGCTGTCGGCAGCGCGCGTCGCCAATATCTTCGTCGATCCTGCGCCGCCGGCCGACATCGTCAGCAAGACGAAATTGCAGCAGCTCATGCTGGCGATGCACAACTACCACGACGTTTACGGCAAGTTCCCTGCGGGGAGATGGGACAGCGGCAGCAAGAACTACGACGCCAACGGCAACCCATACCTGAGCTGGCGCGTGCATCTCCTCCCCTACATCGGAGAAGAGGCGCTCTACAAGCGATTCCGTCTGCAGGAGGCGTGGGACAGCCCGCATAACCTCCAGGTCGCGCAGGACATGCCGGAGCTGTTCCGCAGTTCGGGCATGTCAGCCGGATCGGTCACGACCGGCTTCCAGGTCTTTCGGGGACCGGACGCGTATCCGTTGAAGGGGACTTCGTCCGGATACGCCGTGCGTGATGTGACCGACGGCATGCAGAACACGCTCGGCATCATCGAACTGGCCGCGTCGTCTGCCCAGTTCTGGACTCGACCGGATGGCGACATCGCATTTAATGCCGCCAATCCGCTGCCCGCGCTCGGCGCGATTCCGTCGCAGGGGTGGTTCGTCGGGATGATGGACGGCTCTGTGCATCAACTCTCGGCCGGCATTACTGCCGCCAATCTCGCGGCTCTCGTCACGCCGCGCGGATTTGAAGTCCTGGGACCGGATGAGTTCGCCAATGCCTTTGTAGACCATCCTCGCGCCGAGACGATCGCAGCACGCGAGGAAAAGCTGCGCGCCATGGGCATCGCGATGTACAACTACGAGTGGTCATTCGAGCGGCTTCCCGTAACAGGCTGGTGGGGCGCATTTGACAGCTCGGGAGCACCGCTGCTCGGTTGGCGAGTCCACATACTCCCATATTTGGGAGAAGGGGAGCTCTATACTCAATTCCACTTAGATGAGCCTTGGAACAGTCCGCATAATCTGTCGCTGCTGGACAAGATGCCCGATGTCTTTCGCAGTCGCGGGCTGCCGATCGGCACGAATCGAACTGGTTTTCAGTTGCTCACTGGACCGGACGCCTTTCTCCAGAAGTTTTCAAGCACAGATGGGGGACTTGGACCACGGCTGTACCGCGACACGCCGGATGGGACAAGCAATACCATTCTGATTGTCGAGACGCAGCCCTCTCAGGCGGTCGAGTGGACCCGCCCCGACGGCGATCTGCCATTTGATCTGAGCGATCCGCTGGGAAGCCTCGACCTTTCGGGGCTGAAGAATCTCCCGGCCGACGGAGTGCTCGTCCTGATGGCGGACGTCTCGGTCCGCAACATGCGGCCTGACATCTCCGCTGCCGACTTCGCTGCTTATGCCACTTGGCGCGGAGTATCTTTATTGCCAATCGCGGACGAGTACTCGAGCGCCGCACGCGCAGACAGGTCGTTCTTTGGTCGAAGTCGCTCTTACCACTATTCCTACGGGACCGCGGCATCGGAGCAGCCGGTCATCAATGAACTTCGTACAAGCCAGGTCGCTCTCAGGCAGATGATGGTGGCGATGTACAATTACAATGACACTTTTAACCAGTTACCGATGGAACGGTATTTCTACGGAGACGGGGCAGCATTCGACGCGAACGGAAATCCAGAGCTGAGTTGGCGGGTGCATCTCCTGCCATTCCTCGATCAAGGGGCCTTGTACAGCCAGTTCAATCTGACGGAGCCGTGGGATAGTCCGCACAATCTGCCGCTGCTGGACCAGATGCCGGAGATCTTTCGCAGCCGAGGTTTGACTGATGCGACAAACTTGACTGGATTTCAGATCGTCACCGGCCCCACGGCGTACAACACGCACATTCTGGGGAATCGACGCCTATACAGCATCACCGACGGAACCTCCAACACCATCGGCATCATCGAGACGCCGCCGGAACTTGCCGTCCCCTGGACGAAACCCGACGACTTCGAGTTCAATCCGGCCGATCCGTTCGCTGACATTCGAGCGCTCATCACCGACTACCTGGCTGTCGCGATGTTGGACGGCTCGGTTCGATCGCTGCACCCGCTGATCGCTCCGGCCGATGCCGCAGCGCTGATCACCTGGCGCAGCGGCGACACGTCTCACTACCCATTCGGGAGCTATTACTCCGACTACGACAACTTCGAGTCGCTGACCGCCGAAATCCAGATCACCGACAGCACCGGCGCGAAGTTCCAGAACGAAACCAACATCGCGGCCTTTGGCGCGACCCTGCCGGGGACGCCCGTCTCCAAAACATTCACCGTCAAGAACACCGGCTCCCAGACGCTCAACATCTCGTCGATCCAGCTTCCGGCCGGATACACGCTGACCTCCGCGCTCGCAGCGATCGCGCCGGGCGCAACCTTGGCGCTCACGATCCGCCTGGACGCGGTGAACCCAGGAGCGCAGGAGGGCGTCGTGTCGGTCCTCGCCAACGTGCCGCACCAGCCGGTGACGAAGTTCATGCTCAGCGGCACGGTCGGCACTCTCACGCCGACGGTCTCCGTCGTGGCGTTCGGCGGACCTTACAACGGCAACCCGTATGCCGCCTCGGCGACCGCGACCGGCAGCGGCGCATTGCCTGTCAGCGGCTCATTCGCCTTCCGCTACTACACCGGCGCAACGGCGACCGGCGCGTTCACCACGACCCCGCCGGTGATTCCGGGGACCTACACGGTCGTGGCGGAGTTCACGAGCGCCGATCCGAGTTACGGCAACGGGACCAGCGGACCAGTCACCTTCACGATCACGCCGCTGATGCCCACGGTCGTCGCCAGCCACCCCGGCGGCGTCTACAACGGTGATTATCATCATGCGACCGTCGTCATGACCGGTGTGACTGGCTTTCCCCTGACCGGGTATGTGAATTTCCGCTATTTCGTGGGGGCTTCGGCCATTGGCCCCTCGACGCGCTACTCCCCCGTCGCAGCCGGCACTTACACAGTTGTCGCCGATTTCTTTAGTTTGACTCCCGTCTACAGCAACACTCAAAGTGCACCCTTCACCTTCACTATCACCGCCGCAACGCCGAACGTGGTCCTCACCGGCGCCGGTGGAGTCTTCAACGGCGCCCCCTATCCGGCGACCGCCAGTACCACCGGGATCGGCGGGGTGACCGTCAGCGGCACGACGACGATCCTGTATTACGTCGGCGCCGTCCCGGCCGGACCGGGAACGACGACTCCACCGACAAATGTCGGCACCTACACGGCGGTGGCGACGTTCGCCAGCAGCGACCCGAACTACGGGACGGCGGTTTCCAGCCCGGTCACGTTTGCAATCACGCCCGCCCCGCTGCAGTTCGGGCTGTCGAATACGACCGTCAACGACAACCAACTGGCCAACGCATTGGTCGGCACGTTCCAGGTGGTCGATCCGAACATCCCGTCTGCTTCGCGCACCTGGACCTACGCCTTCGTGACTGGAACCGGCGCAACCGACAACGCGCGGTTCACGATCGACTCCTCCGGAAACCTGCGCACGGTGGGTGCGGTCGATTACGAGGTCCAGCCGGGCTACACGGTCCGTGTGCGGGGGACCTCCTCCGACGGGCTGGTGCTTGAGCAGGCGTTTGCGATCGCAGTGGTGGATTTGCCGGAGATCAACCTTTCCAGCAACACGGTCACCGAAAACCAGCTGGGCGGAACACTGGTCGGGCTGCTCTCAATGCCGAACCCGGTTCCCGGGCGGACCTATACGTACAGCCTGGTGAAGGGAATCGGCGGCGCCGACAACGGCAGCTTTGCCATCGGTGGGAGTTCGCTGACGACCAAGGCGCCCTTCAATTTCGAGGCGAAGTCCAGCTACACGATCCGCGTCCGTTCCACCGAGTCGGTGACAAAGCGAATTGTCGACCAGGTGCTGCTGATCAGCGTGCTGAACGTCAACGAAGCGCCAACCGGCATCGTGCTCAGCAGCACGTCGGTGCCGCAGAACCGGCCGGTCGGCACGCTCGTGGGTGCGTTTTCGGCGCTGTCGGCGGAAGCGGGCAACACCTATGCCTTCGCCCTGGTTCCAGGCACCGGCGCGACCGACAACGGACGCTTCGCGATCGATGCGGGCGGCAATCTGCGAACGGCCGCCGCGTTCGTCTACGACAAGAAGAGCAAGGGCTTCTCAATCCGGGTCCGCGTGACCGACCAGCTGGGACGATTCATTGAGCAGATTCTGAAGATCACTGTGACCAAGTAAGGCATCGACAGTCCCCTGCATTGCGCGCGACGAGCCTGGCGGTGGCTGGAGCTTGGGAACGAAAGGGAACCGGGGGCTTACGCCGCCCGGCTCGCCGTTAACTTATTGCCCCAGCGGCGGCGTCGTCTCTCGCATGAGGATTGCCGGCAGTGCTTTTCCGCGCGCGGTGGCGTGGCGATCGGCGTCGGAGTATGCCGCCGACGGCCAGGGGCCTTCCGTCAGCGTGATGCCGTCGTACTCCAGCAGTTGCCCCGTGCGGTACTGGACGTTCATGAGCGCGACGTTGTACTCCACCAGGCCGGAGGCCAGCGTGATTTCCGCCTGGGCAACGGCCTCCTGGGCACGGAACACCTCCTGTGCGGGAGTGCGTTCGGAATCGGTTTCGTGCTGCGACTGGAGCGCCGCGTGCTGGTCGCGCGCGGCCGCCAGTCGCTGCGTGCTGTTTTCCAGCGCCAGGTACGTGCGGTCGAGGTCGCGGAAGGCCGCCGCGACTTCGTGGCTGATCTCGACCTCCTGTTCCTGCAGGGCGGCCTGCGCTTTCGCGAGCCGCAGTTCGAACTGCCGCACCTGTGCGTGGGCGTAGCGCAGTCCGATCGGGACGGAAAACTGCAGGCCGAGGTTCCAGCCGGTCTGCTGGTTGCTGGCCAGCGTGTCGTAGGCGTTGCCGAGATGCTTCGTCGTCACGCCGTCGGCCGGGCTGCCGAGAAGGTCGTCGCCGAAGCCGTTGACCTGATAGGCGGAGACAAAGTCCAGCCGCGGCCGGGTCAGGTTCTCGGCGGCGCGGAGCTGCAGGTCGAGGCTTTTGATCGACCACTTCTGACGGCGCAGTTCGGGCCGGCGTGCGAACGCGGTGAGGAGGTTCTGGTTCCAGTCGGGGAGGACGTTGGCGGTCACCGGCTCGTCCGTCGGCCTCAGGATTTCGCCGTCGTTGACCGTCAGTCCCATGAGCCGGCGAAGCTCCGCTTCGGCCGCATACAGCGAATCGAGCGCTGCATCCGCCTGGCCGCGCAGCCGGTAATAGGTGTCACGGGCGTCCGCTTCGGCCGCGAGTCCTGCTCCGGCCCCGCCGACTCGGGCGCGCGATTCCAGTTGCCGCCAGACGTCGAGAGCGGCATCGCGCGCCGCCACCTGGCTGTGGTATGCCTGATAGCCGAGGTACAACTGCCAGTACTGCGTTTCGATGTCGCGCAGCAGCGTGTGGACCGCCTGCTCAAAGTCGGCCAGCGCCATGTCGTTGTTGATCCGCGCGACCAGCACGCCCTGGCCGACGCCGGTCACCCCCTGGATGCTCTCGCTCACCGGTCCGGCGATGCGCGTGTACTCTGTCCCCGCTCCGGCCAGCAGGGGTTGCCGGAACTCGGCCCGCGTGGAGCCTTCGTAGACCGACCCAAACAGCCTGCCCGGCGAGTTGTTCAGCGAGTAGTTCCAGTTATGGCTGACGGCGAACTGCCCGCCGCCGCCGAACCGCTTGGAGATCTCGCTGTTGAAGACGCCGGTGTCCTCGAGCAGGGTGTCGCCCGGCGTCAGACCGCCGGAGGTGAAGGCGTTGTTGCTGATCGTCTCGTTGTGCCCCCAGAGCATGCTGCTGGTGAACTGGGCGTCGAATTCCGACAGCGCCGCTTCGACGCCGCGCTGGCCGAACAACACGCCTGATTCCTGTATGGCCGGATCGTATCGCGACGGCAGCAGGTCGGGGCTGTTCAGCAGCGGATTGCTGGACGAGAGAAACTGCCCGCTGCTGCGGACAATCTGGCTGTTGGTGAGCGATGTATGAATCGCTTCCGCCAGGGAGATATCGCGGATCGCGGAGGAGTCCAGGTTCCGCAGACGGTGCGGATCGAGTGCATAGGCAGCGACGGCCACCGGTTCGTTGACCGCCGGGTAGGCGATGTGCGTCGCCTGCGCGACGTAGTAGTTGGCTGTCTCGCGGTCACCGTCGATCCACACGTGCGAGCGCAGCTTGCGGCAGCCGCAGAGCAGGGCGAGGCAGATGAGCATGCCTGCGCACGCCGCCCTCGGCAGGCGTGCGAGCGTGTGACGTTCGCGACGGCGCTGCGATTGCCTCCGCTGCACGTGTGCCCTCTCCGGGGTCAATCGCGTCGGCGAGAACGATGCTCCGTGCCGAAGTGTCGTGGTCTGCGGGGAGCGCACGTCCCCACTCAGTCGCCGCTGCGGACGGACCGGGGGCGATCTGCGGAACAGCACCAACTCTGCTCATTATCGGTCCGTCAGAATCGGAACAATCAGCAAATCTTCCGCGTTGCCCCCAAGTTGCCGTAGCATGTGTAGCGACGCAACTTGATCTACAGCCGGAACTTGAAGGTGGCCCGCAGCCACCGCCACAGCCATTCGGCGGCTGACCGATGGCCGACGATCAGACGCGATTCCCCACGCATGCCGGTGCGCAGCAGCTGCGGGTCGGCGCTGAGCACGACGGTCCCTTCGTAAACGTGGCTGGTCGCCTGCTCTCGGCCGCGAGCGTCGGTGACTGTCGGCAGCGGACCGCCATGTTTGTTCGACAGCGCCGGAGGGACGAACTCGAAATGGCGGACTGACAGGTCGGCCACTGTCCCATCGAGGACCACGTCCGGCAGCTCCTCGATCTTCATCCGCACCCGCGTGTCGACGGGAATGTCGGCCCGATCCCCCTGGTCGATCACGAGAACCGCCTGGTACGTCTCGCCCGGCGCAATGCTGCAGACGTGCGTTTGTTCATCGAGCGTACATCCCCGGTTTTCTCGATCGAGCGGAGTCCCCGACCAGCGCGGCAACTCCTGGCGAACGGCATCCAGTTTCGGTTCCGGCGCGCGCGGCGCTGCAATGACCGTCCCGGTGATCGGAGCGCGGACGACTAACTGCGAACGCTGCAACTCCAGATCGGCCAGTTGTTCGCCGATCGTTGTGAGCCGCTGCTGAGCGACCGACTGTCGGTCGGGGTCGCCGCTGGATCTGTAGACTTCGACCTCCACCTGCTGTACGTCGCGCTGCCGCTCCAGCCTGGCAAATTGGTCGTCGAGTTCCGGACTGTGCAGCGTCACCAGCACGTCCCCTGCGTCGACGCGCCCGCCCGGTTCAGCGTGGATCTCCGCGATTGTTCCCGGCACGGTGGCATAGACGTGCTGCACGCCGACCGGTTCGACATAAAACGGCGCCGCCAGATACCACGGAAACGGGATCAACAGTCCGCCACCGATGACCACGGCGACCGTGACCAGCGTCAGGACGATTTTCGGGCGACTCAGCGGTTCGGAACGCGGCATGCGCAGCAGTCGGACGACGTTCCAGATCAGGTTGCCGATCACACTGCCGACGGAGATGACCGCCAGCGTGATCCCGATGCTCTGCAACCGGTACGGCTTGAGCACGGTATACAGGAACAGGGCGATCCCGAACAACACGACCCAGCGGTAGATGGCGGACGCGATGCAGTACAGCACGAACAGGCCGCGTCCCGTGCGCGGCGTGAAGGCATCTTCCGGCAGCTCGATGCCCAGGCAGTACCAGGCAAACGTGTGCTGCAGCAGGCGGGACGCCTTCTGTTGCAGGTTCGGAATCTCCAGATAATCCGCCAGCATGTAGTAGCCGTCGAACCGCAGCAGTGGATTGATGTTGAAGATCACCGTCGTGACGGTCGAGACGAAGAACACGTTCAGGCACAGGTGCTGGATCACGCCGTTTTGCGTGTGCCACCAGACGAAGATGGCAATCGCCGCCAGGAACACTTCCACGCACATCCCCGCAGCGCCGATGGCGATCCGCGGCCACTTGTTGCGGATCATCCACGCGTCTGTGACGTCGCAATACAGCGTGGGGCTGAAAACCAGCAGCATTACCCCCATCGCATGGCTTTCGCGACCGAAGTATTTGCATGACAGGCCGTGACCGAACTCGTGCAGCACTTTCGTGGCGGCCATCGTCAGCCACAGGTACAGCAGGTTCGGCCAGGCGAAGAACTGCTGGAACTCCGGGAGCCGCCGGCGCACGTCGTCGAACCGCACGGCGAGAAACATCCACGACGCGAGGACGACCGCCGTGGCGATCGCCAGTGTCAGCGGATGAAACAGCAGGCGTGCCAGCGGGAGCATCCGCGTCAGCGTGCGATCGGGATCCCAGCCCGGGAGCTTGAGGTACAGCGGGTTGCGGACAGTCTGCCAGGCTTTTTTCCAGAATTGGGTTCGCCGCTGCTTGATCAGGGAGAACCCCTGTCCCAGCCGCTCGCTGACGAGCAGTCGCTTTTCGTGGAGATCGTTGATGAGCAATTGCACGTCCTGCAGGCTGACATGCACGGTCGCATGCGCGCGCTGCAGGGCATCGCGCAGGTCCTCCAGGCTGCGGCGGCCGTCGAGCAGTTGCAATGTCGTGAACTGCTCCGGCTGCAGCCGGTAATACTGCATCGCGCACGGGTCCTTGACGACGTGCCAATGGACGCCGCGGTAGAGCATGCGCTCAACGAGCAGATCGCGCCGCGCACGCAGCGGAATCGGCCGCTGCGATGACCCTTGCAGACTCGGCGCTGTTGCTCCGGTGAGCATGGGGGGGGGGTCTAGGGTCCAGGGTCCAGGGTCTAGGGAGCAGCCGAATATTTGAGTTTTGGTCGCTAGACCCTCGACCCTCAACCCTAGACCTTTCACGGCTGTCCCGACGTGTGGATCGTCATGTCCTGCGCGGTGAGTCCGTCGCGCAGCCGGTTCTCCGGGTTAGGGACCTCCGTCCAGACGCGGACGACTTTCGAGACCGGCTGGACGTCGACGTCCACGAACCGCAGTTCTCCTTGCAGCGTGACGATCGTCGTTTCGTCGCCGTCGTTGGCCGGCGAAGCCTTGTTCTCGCCGGTCAGGTCGACGCGCACGGTGACCGGCATTCCGACCTGCACCCGCCAGGCGTCCGCGAGCGGAACGAAGCCCTCGATGTGAACCTGCTCGGTATTGACGACCTCCAGAACCGGCTCCCCCAGTTGTACTGCCTCGCCGGCTCCCTTGAAGGCGCGTGTCACCAGGCCGGAGATCGTTGAGGGGACGTAGTACATGCCGAGTTCGTCGGCCGCCTGGTCCTTGAGGCGCCGGTTGACCTCCTGTTCAAACTTCGCCTGTTCGACCTTTAACGCCGCTGTTTCCGCTGCCAGTTGAACGCGGCGGATGTCGATGTCGGTGTATGTGCCGGGGCGGGCATTCAGGTAGGTCTGGTGTTCGAACTTCGCCGCTTCGAACTCTTTTTCGGCGGCGCGGAGGTCCGCGTCGCTGTCGGCCCGCGCGGCGGCGACCGCCAGGGCGCTCTTCGGAACCGCATCACGAATCCTCAGCACCACCTGGCCTGCGTCGACCCGCTCCCCCTCCCGCACCGCTTCGCTGAGGATTCCGGGGTGCTCAACCGCGAGAGTGCGCCGCTCGACGAACGTCACCCGGCAGTCGACGGCGCGGACATCGGTGTTGGTTCCCGGCGCTTCAGGTTCAGGCTCGCCGGCGGCGAACAGGAGACCGGCCGTCAAAGCCACCCAACCGGCGAGCAACCTGCCAGACATCGGTGAAGGCCTTTGCAATGAGTGGAGATCTGAACGGTGTAGAGTTCCCGGTGTCGAAGACGGTATGGTATCCCTCGCGATTCCGCACCTGCAATTCTGTGTCGTCTTCGTGGCCACAGGCGGGTGCGGTCGCCCGTTCGTGGTCCCGCAGACGTTCAGTATGGAGATTGTCTTAGGCCCGGCGTTCACGCCGGGGTGACTGCGCTGCACTTGAGCGACGTGAGCCTCGTTCACGAGGCTTCTCGCTGTCGTGGCTTAAGCCAACGCATCGAGAAGCCGGCAACCCGGCGTGAACGCCGGGCCTGTTACAGATCGCTGAACATCCACACCACCACGAATTGGCGACTACACCCGCCACAGGCTGCCAGCCTGTGAGCCCGCAATGTCAGCAGTGGCGAGCAGTGTCCCGGACAGTTGACAGCACATTCCCAATCAAGGAATGACGCCGCGACAACTGTCCGGGACACTGGACGCTGCCTCAACACACAACGCGATCGTTCTACAGATCCATTCCTGACGCCATGCGTGTCGAACAGTGGCAAGCGGTGCTCTCGCAGCTGCGCCAGGAACTGGCGGCGGTCGGCGAGCCTGCCGCCGCGCCAAAGCCGGGTTTCCAGCAACTGCTGACCCGCGCCTGTCAGATTCCGCAGATCGCCGCCGGCATCGTCTGGCTGCTGGACGAGCAGGCACGGCTCCGCATCCTGTGCGAACATCAGCTCCCGACGCTCGCCGCAGACGGGCGGTTCGAAATCAGTCCCCGCCACCAGCAGCAGCTGGCGATCGTGCTGCGAGAAGGGCAGGCGACGTGCCTCCCGCTGGAGAGCGCCGGCCAGGGATTGCCGCATTGCCTCGTCGCGATGGGACCGCTGTTGCGCGGCGCGCAGCCGATCGGGGTCCTGGAGCTGATCTCCCGCGAGGCTCTGTCCGCCGAGGCACAGGCTGTTCTGGTACGGGCAGTGGAGGACCTTTGCGAAATCGGCAGCGAACTGCTCGCTCCCGAACCGCCGGGCGACGACAACCCGCTTGCCTTCTGGGAACGGTTCGACCGCTTCTCCCTGCAATTGCAGCGCAGCCTCGATGTTGACGAAGTCGCCGCGATTGCGGCGAGCGACGGGTTGGTGATGCTGGGGTGCGACCGGCTCAGCATCGCCGTGCGCCATGGCCGCCGGACGCTGATCCGCGCCATCAGCGGGCAGGAGAAAGTCGACCGGCGATCCAACCTCGCCCGCGCCATGGCGGTCCTCGCCGACCAGGCGATCAACACCGGCGAAGTCGTGACATACTCCGGCACGGTGGAAGGACTCGCGCCTCAGCTTGAGCAACCGCTGTCAAACTTCGTCCTGGAAAGCCGCTGCCGGATGGTGCTGCTGGTTCCGTTGCGGCAGGCGCCGGGGGTGGCTGCGGAGCATCAGGACGCCGAGGCCGGACAACGACCGCGCCCTTTGCCGGTCATCGGCTGCCTGGTCGTCGAGCAGATGACCGACTCCCGTCCGCGCGCGACGGTAACCCGCCGAATCGATCTGGTCACCGACCATGTGGCCGCCGCGCTCACGAACGCCCGCGCGCATTCCGATTTGTTCCTGCTGCCGCTGTGGCGGCGGCTCGGACGGGGCTGGGCCTGGCTGCGCGGTCGGCGGATGGGAATCGCCGCTGCGATTGCCGCGGGGGTCGCCACCGTCATCGCAGCGCTGATCCTCGTCCCCTGGGACTATCGCGTCGAGGGGGAGGGGCTGGTCATGCCGGCCATTCAGCGCGAGGTCTTCGCTCCCTGGGACGGCGACGTCAAGCAGTTGCTTGCCGCCAGCGGACAGCAGGTCGCAGCAGGGGACTTGCTGCTGGTCATCGAAAGCGACGATCTCGACGCCGAACATGTCGCCGCCCGGAACGAGGTGATCGAGACCGAGAAGCTCGTCGCCACCCTCACGTCGGAGTGGCAAACGGCCCAGCGTCAGACCGATCGGGAGAAGCAGGCCCAGCTGCTGGGCGAGCTCACCAAGGCCCGCGTCGAGCACGTCGCGGCTCAGGAGAAGGAACAGAAACTGGCCGAGCGGATCGCGGAGCTGTCGGTCCGCGCGCCGCTGGACGGCACGGTGGTGACGTTTCAGCTCAAACAGAACCTGCTGGGACGCCCGGTCCGCCGCGGCGAAGCGCTCCTGGAGATCATGGACGAGACCGGCCCGTGGCGTCTGGAGCTCGAAGTACCCGAGTACCGGATGGGGCACGTGCTCCGCGCGCTTGCTGACTCGGAATTGAACTCGTTGCCGGTCGAATATGTCCCGGCGACCGCCGTGGAGCAGACGCACGCGGCAGTCCTCTCGGAGGTCGGATCGCGTTCCAATGTTGCGGAGGAGCAGGGTACGGTCGTGGAAGTGTTTGCGGACATCGACCCGCAGGACCTGCCGGATCGCCGGATCGGAGCCGAAGTGACCGCCAAGATCAACTGCGGCCGCTCCAGTCTCGGCTATGCGCTGTTCGGCGACGTCATCGAGTTCCTGCAACGGATGCTGTGGTTCTGACCGCCGCCTCGCGTGAAGCGAGCGAAAAAGCAGGAGGCAACAGAGAAAACGGAGAGATTGACTTAGCTTAGGGCCATATCGAATGTCGGCAACCAGCCGGGTGGCCGGGGTTGGAGCAACGCGAAACCCCGGCGTACTCGCACCGGGGCTTCCCTTCGGTCCAGCCCCGGCCACACTGCGACCGCGCGACGATCAGCGCTTGGCCAGCCGGCCTTCGGCGACGCGCTGCCA
>JAEUIG010000347.1 GCA_016795125.1 Planctomycetaceae bacterium
TCCTGGCGAGGATGAGGAACGCAGGAAATTCTCGGAGCCTGGTCGCCCCGTCGCCTGTGATCGGTCCGCTCCTGCCTGCCAGACTTCGTCCCTTCCTGCTTTCCTCGTCCCGATTCCCACTGGCGACGGGTTCGGGGATTGCCGTATACTCGGACCCGCACCTCCGGGACTGGCCCCGTTGAGACTCATTTTCACGATGAAGACGAGCCGCACGTCCGATGTCTGATGCTCCCAAAAAACTGGTGATCGGCTCCATGGCCGTCGCCGGCATCGTCGCACTGCTGGCCGTCGCAGACCTGGCGACTGGAATCCCGTTTTCGGGCGTCCACTCCAAATTGATGGACATCCTGTTCCTCGTCGCCGCCGCCATCGTCGGTTACCTCTCGTGGGATGCGTACCGCGATTTGCGGTAAGCAGCCGTCAGCGGTCAAGAATTCACAGTTGCGGCCTGTCTCCTGACCGCGCCGCCCCCATCTGACCGCAGGTCTCCCGCTTGCGCATCGCGTTTCGGGCTCCCTGTGCCCCTCTGCGCCTTTGCTCCTCGGCACCTCCGGTGAGTAGAGTGGCAATGCCCCACGGAGCACCCACCCATGACTACCCCTGCCCTCCTGCTGCTCGCCGGCGACTACGTCGAAGACTATGAGATCATGGTCCCCTTCCAAGCCCTGCAGGCCGTCGGGTTCACGGTGCATGCGGTGTGTCCCGGCAAGAAGGCGGGTGAGAAAGTCCGCACTGCCGTCCACGACTTCGAAGGGGACCAGACCTACAGCGAGAAGCGCGGGCACGACTTTACCCTCAACGCCCGTTTCGACGCGGTGCAGGTGGAGCATTACGCGGGACTGGTCGTCCCGGGCGGCCGGGCGCCGGAATACCTGCGGCTCAATGCCGACGTGCTGCGGATCGTGCGAGAATTCGCCGTTGCCGACAAGCCGATCGCCGCCATCTGCCACGGCCTGCAGCTGCTGGCCGCCGCCGATGTGCTCGCGGGCAAGCGCTGCACCGCCTATCCGGCGTGTGCCCCGGAAGTGAAACTGGCCGGCGGCGAGTTCGTCGAGACCGCCGTGGACGAAGTCGTCATCGACGGCAACCTGGTGACTTCCCCCGCATGGCCGGCGCATCCCAAGTGGCTGAGCGCCTTCATCAAGGTGCTCGGCGTCAGAATCGAGTTGACCCAAACCCCCATCCGTGCGGAGCGTTGAGGGCAACAAAGGGCCATTGCCATGACGGACTCGATCGATCAACTGGGGCGAACGCTCAAGCCACGCCCCCCGAATCGCTGGCTCCGGCCAATCGTCCGCTGGCTCGTGGCCGGCCTGTTGCTGTCACTGGTGCCGCTGCTGTGCCGCCTGGGATGGTTCTGGTACCTGTCGGAACCGAGACGACAGATCGAGATCGGCCGCGCGACGACCTACCTCGATGGCCCACTGACCCCAGACGGCTACGTCGACTATGTCGCTGCCGTCAACTCACAGTTATCAGAGGGAGTTACTCCCGAGAACAACGCGGTGGTCTCTCTGGCGTTGGCGACCGGCCCCGGCAAAACCAGCGACAAGTTCGAGCGGGAGTTCTTCGAACGACTCGGCGTACCGGCGCCACCGTCCAACGGGAAGTACTTTGTCACCCTCTCGGATTTCATGCAGCAGCAGAGCGCCGACGGCAAGCGGGACTGGGCAGGAGAACAGCGGCTCGAGGAACAACGCAAGACTGCGTCGCGGCGTCCGTGGACACGTAACGAGTTTCCCGATCTCGCCGCGCTGCTGGATTTGAACGCGGAGCCGCTGGCTCTCTATGCCGAAGCCAGCCAGCGCGAACGTTATTACTCGCCGCTGATCGCCGGTCACGAGCTGGCAAGGATGATCACCGTCATCCTGCCCATCGAAGAGCAGCAGGTCTACGGCGCGCGCCAGCTTGCCGCCCGTGCAATGTTGAAGCTGGAGGAGGAGAACCTGCTTGCGGCCTGGGAAGACCAGCAAGTAATCCGCCGGCAGTCCCGACTCACCGGGCAGTCGCCGTTTTTTATGGGCCTGCTCGTTGCGATCGGGATTGACGAATATGCATTCACTGGGGGGCAAGCGGTGATTGACAGCCCGCAATTGACGGCCAAACAGGCACGGACTTGCCTGCGCGACCTGCAGTCACTGCGGCCGTGGCGTACGACGGCCGAAACACTGGACAAGTTCGAACGGCTCACATCGCTGGATATGCTCATCGGAATCGCGCGCAGTCCTGGCGGGGAGCCAGGTTTCGGGCCACCCGAAAAGCGCCTGCCAATCGTCAACGGGGCGATCAACTGGAACGTGCCCCTGCGGATGATGAATGCGGAGTACGACGCGATGGCGGAAGCGCTGCGGCTGCCGGACGAAGAGGCACAGCACGCGTTCTTCGTGGAGCAACATGCTCGTCTGCAGCCACAGGCGACGTCTTCTTTGACGCTTCTGATGAAATCGTCGATTGGTCAGCGCGAGGCCGCCAGTCGCAGTATGGGCGAGCTGCTGGTGAGTACGATTCTTCCGTCCGTGCTCGGGGCACGCAACACTGAGTTTCGCGGACTCGCGCGCGACCGGGTTCTCCAGGTCGGATTTGCATTGGCGGCGTATCGGCGAGAGCATGGCACGTTGCCGGAATCCCTGGCCATACTCGTTCCTGACCTGTTGCCAGAGATGCCACTCGATCCATGGACCGGGCAGCCACTGACATACGTCCGAACCGGCGACGGAGTGCTGGTCTACAGCATCGACCTCGATCGACGAGACGATGGCGGCCTGCCGGAGGATCCTGACGCGGGACGTCCGCAAGGAGACATTGTCATCCACGTCGCCGCCGAATGAATTGCCCTGCCCGCTGCGCGGAGCGTGGATCGGATATCATCCGACAGCAGCGGCCCCAGCAATACTCAGCAGAACGAAATGAATTCCAACGTCACCTCCTTGCGTTCCTGGTGGACTGTCACCGGTGCCCTGCTTGCCGGTGTGGCCGTGATCACCGGCGCCTTCGGCGCCCACGGACTGCCGGACTACCTGCAGGGCCTGTACGGGACCGAAACCCGCACGGTCGCCGGCGAAGACATCCTTGCCTGGAAGAAGTACCTCGCCGACTTCAAGACCGCCGCCGAGTACCAGATGTACCACGGCCTGGCGCTGGTGGCGCTCGGACTGATGGCGAACTACAAATGCGGGCGGGCGCGGGCTGTCGCGGCGTGGTTCTTCCTGCTGGGCACGCTGCTCTTCAGCGGCAGCCTGTACCTGCTCGTGCTGACCGGTCAGCGTTGGCTGGGGATGGTGACGCCGATCGGCGGGATGTTCTTCATCTTCGGCTGGTGCTCACTGGCCTACACGGCGTGCCCCTGCGGGAGCCAACGCGCGCCGGCGGAGCAGCTCGTCGAACTGGAAGCAACTTGTCGCTGAGGATCACGAGCGCTCGCAGGACCACTGCGTCTCGCAGAATGAAGATTTTGAACCACAAAGACACGAAGAGCACAAAGACGTTTTTCAGCACTTTCTCTTTGTGTTCTTCGTGTCTTTGTGGTTTCAATCTCTTGCATCGGTTTTCGGGGCGACGCGTTTCCGCTTATTCCGTGGTTCCCGTTTCTTACGCCAGAATCTCCGGGATGACGTGGCCGAACTCTTTCTCCAGCCGCACGCGACCCGGAATGTGCAGCCTCGTCGAGTCCAGCCCGAGCTGATGCAGCACCGTCGCGTGGATGTCGGTCACATAGTGCCGGTTCTCGACCGCGTGGAAGCCCAGTTCATCGGTCTGGCCGTGCGCGATGCCTCCCTTGATTCCGCCGCCCGCCATCCAGCAGGTGAAGCCGTACGGATGATGGTCGCGGCCGTCCCCGCTCTGTGATCCCGGTGTCCGGCCAAATTCTGTCGCCCAGACCACGATCGTCTCGTCCAGCAGGCCCCGCTGCTTGAGGTCCGTCAGCAGGGCGGCGATTGGCTGGTCGGTCGCCAGGCAGTTGGCCGTGTGATTGGTCTTGAGTCCGCCGTGCGCGTCCCAGCCTCCGGCGCCGCCGTTCGAGCCGTGGTACACCTGCACGAACCGCACCCCCCGCTCAACGAGCCGTCGCGCGGCCAGCATGTGCTGGCCGAATTCTTTCGTCTCCGACTTGTTGAGGCCGTACATTTCCTGCGTGGCGGCCGTCTCGTCGTCGAACCGTACTGCCTCGGGGACGGCCGTCTGCATCCGAAATGCCAGCTCGTACGACGTGATCCGGGCCTGGACCTGCTCGTCTTCCGGATGAGCCTGTGCGCTGAGCCGGTTCAGCTTGCCGAGCAGGTCGAACTGCGCCGCCTGTTCTTCGCGATAGATCCCCTGCGGCGGCCGTGCGTAGGGCAGCGGGTCGTTGGGATCGACTTTCAGCGGCACGCCGTCGTACCTGGGCCCCAGGTAGCTGGCGCGGTGTGCTTCCTGCCCGCCGCAGCAGTCGGCCAGCGGAGTGCCGAGCACGCAGAACTGCGGCAGGTTCTCGTTCAGCGTGCCGAGGCCGTAGGTGATCCAGGACCCGATCGTCGGGTGGAACCCGTCCAGCCGGTGCCGCCCCGAATGAAACTGCAGCTGCGCGCCGTGGTTGGAGTCCTCGGTCCACATCGACCGCAGCAGGCACAGGTCGTCCGCATGCTGCGCGGTATGCTCGAACCAGTCGGAGATTTCCAGCCCGCTCTCGCCGCGCGGCTTGAACCCGACCTGCAACGGAAAGACTTCGTTGCGGATCAGCCCGTTGGCGTCCGGCAACACAATCCGTTCGTTCGCAAGGTACGGCGACGTGAGCACGTCCTTGTACGGCGTCTCGTCGATCGTTTTGCCGGCGTAGGTCGTCAGCTCCGGCTTGGGATCGAACGTCTCCATGTGCGACGCCCCGCCGATCATGAACAGCCAGATCACGCTCTTGGCCTTCGGCGCATGCAGCGGCTGGCCGCTGGGGGGGGTGAACCCGGCCACTCCCTCCCGCTGCAGCATCGCGGAAAGCGCCAGCGAGCCGAAGCCGAGGCCCATGTTGGACAGAAACGCACGTCGATGCTGCAACATCTCACTCTTCCTGCTCAGGTTTCACCGCCGCGTCACGAAATCCGTGTGATTCATCAGCACATGCACCAGGTTCTCCCGTGCACGCTGTGCCGGGTCTGCGGACGCCGGCGTGTCGATCGCCGGGCCGGCGTCGAACACCGTGAACTGGCTGCTGTCCGCCAGCCGATTCCGCTCTGCCGCCAGATACTCCGTGCAAGCCGTCAGTTCTTGACTGGACGGCGGACGTGACAACACCGTCTCGAAGCCTCCGGTGATGAACGCCGCGTCGTCCGCATTCGATGCGTCTGCGGACAGCGTTCCGGCCAGCTTCCGGGCCTGCTCCACCACCAGCACGCTGTTCGCCAGCGCCAGCGCCTGCTGCGGCACAATGCTGGTCGTCCGCCGGTAGCATTCGTTCGGACTCGCCGCATCGAACAGAGTGAGCATCCGCATCTGCTTCTCATACGCATGCCGGAAGTACAGGCTGCGGCGAAGGACTTTCTCCCCTTCGTCATAGTCGATGTCCGGCCCGCTGCGCGCCGTGTCGAGCGTCCCGCCGACCGCCAGCACGCTGTCGCGCACGACTTCCGCGTCCAGCCGCAGCGTGTTCGCCCGCCAGTATTGCAGGTTTTCCGGATCAATCGCCGCATTCGCCGACACGACCGACGCCTCTCCTGTGGATGTCCGCCGGTACGCCTGCGACGTGACGATCAGCCGGTGAATCGGCTTCATCTGCCAGCCTGCATCCATGAACTCCACGGCCAGCCAGTCCAGCAGCGACTGCAGCTGCGGCCTGGGTGAACGCAGTCCGAAGTCAAACGTCTCCGGCACCAGTGCGGATCCAAAGTGCCGCAGCCAGATGTGATTCACGGCCACGCGCGCCGTCAACGGATTCTCGCGCGCCGCAATCCACCGCGCCAGCGCCAACCTTCGCCCCGTGCTCTTGCGCGGATACTGGGTCCCGAACGCCGTGTAGTTCGCGTCCGTGAGTGCCAGCGCGGTCGTCGCCTCGTCGAGCTTCGTTCTCGCTTCGGCAAGCTTTTTCTCCGCTGCCGTCACCGCCTCCTTCGTCTTGGCGTCGTCCTCTTTGACGGCTCCCTGTGCCGCTGCCAGTTCCTGTTCGGCCGTCGCGGCCGCGAACTGAGCCGCCGCCCGATTGCTCCGACGCTCCGCCTGCGCCGCGACGGTCGCCAGCGCGCCGGCCCGCGGGTCGGCCGGCTCGGCGACTTTCGCGCGATCGGCCGCCAACCGTGCCTCGATCGATTCCAGCGCCGCTGTCGCCGCGTCGCGCTGCTCACTCGCGAGTCGCACGCGGCTTTCGAGCGCGGCTCGCTCCGCATCGGTCGCCGTTGCCAGCGACGCCTCGGCGGTCGCCAGCTCCGCTTCCGCCGCGGTCACCGCCGACCGGGCCTCCGCCAACTTCTCCTCCACGACATGCGGCCGCAGATCCGGGAACCACGCCGTCAGCGGCAGTTCAATCGGATCCGGTGCAAACGCTCCCCCGAGCACCTCCGGCACCGCCGGCGCCAGCGGATGGTCCTTGTCCGGATGCTTTTCGTTCCCGCGTGCGAACAGAAACGTCGGCGTCTCCGGCTCCGCATCGTAGGCCCGTGTCAGGCCGTCCTGCGTCGTGTCGGCAATGCCGGGCAGCCGGTCGATCCGCACCTTGTACGGCTCGAAGATGGCCCGCACGGCGTAGTAGTCGGTCTGCGGCAGCGGGTCGTATTTGTGGTCGTGGCACTTGTTGCAGTTGATCGTCACGCCCTGGAACGCCTTGAACGTATGCTCGACGGCGCTGTCCAGCCACAGGTCGCGATTGAGTGAATAGTGATGCCGTGCCAGAAAGCCGGTCGCACGCAGCGCGTCTTCATCCCCCGGCGACAGTTCGTCCGCCGCCAGCATCTCCTCGATCATCCGGTCGTACGGCTTGTCTGCATCCAGCGACTCGACGATCCAGTCCCGCCACCGCCACATGTGACGTTGGCTTCCGCGCAGCTCCTTGCCGTATCCGTCCCAGTCGCTGTACCGCCACACATCCATCCAGTGCCGTGCCCAGCGTTCCGCATAGCGCGGCGATGCCAGCAGGCGATCCACGACGGTCTCGTACGCCGTCGGCGATTCGTCGGCCAGAAACGCCCGCAGCTCCTCGCGCGTCGGCGGCAGTCCCGTCAGATCCAGCGTGACGCGCCGCAGCAACGTCACACGGTCGGTCTCGGAGAACGGCGCCACTCCCGACGCGTGCTGCCGTTCCGCCACGAACGCATCGATCGGGTTTTCTCCGGAAGCCCCTGCGATCAGCGGAACGGCGCTTCGCTGCGGGCGCTGGTAGGCCCAGTGGTCACGCGGACTCGCCGCGACTTCTTCATCTGCGGGAAACGGCGCACCGGCCTCGATCCAGCGGCGCAGGACGCCGAGCTGTTCGGCCGTCAGCGGCTTGCCGGATTCCTCGGGCGGCATCCGTTCCGCTCCCTCCGCCGCCGTCACGCGCTGCCAGATCAGGCTGCCCTCGACCGTCCGGCCGATCGCCGCTCCGCTGTCGCCGCCTGAGCGGATCAGCGAACCTGCATCCAGCCGCAGCCCAGCCTCCTGCTTCAGCACGCCGTGGCAACTGCCGCACTTCTCTGCAAAGATCGGTCGCACGTCGCGCGCATAATCGACATCGGCCCCTCGGGCGAAACCGGCGCCGATGAGCGCATTCAACACACATAGAGTCAGCAGGCGGGACATCGTGGCAGGACGCCTCGGCGGGACCAGTTCGGCGGGATCGTCGACGCCGTCCATGATATCAGGGAGAATCGAGGGACGGCCACCCGCAGCAGGGTGTTTGGTGCCTTGTGAGTGCAGGAGCGGAGTTCGGCCAGATTGGTGAAAGCTGTTCCTGGGTGGCACGCCCAGAACAACGTGATGGGCGTGGCGAACGTAACTCACGCTCGCCACGCCCTTATCAGGGCGTGCCACACTCTCGACGACCGATAACCGATAGCCGCCCCATGGCCCGTGGAATCTTCGGCCCGATCTTCGACCGGATGCTGACGCCGATCGTGCGTCCGGCGACGCGGTACACCGTCAAGTTCCTGGCGGTCCCGGCGTTCCGGGCCATGAGCAAACGCGTCCCCGGATTTCGCGAGCTCGACAATGAGCTGGAAAAGGACGTTGAGCAATGGTTTCGCGGCGCGCTGCTGCTGCTCGTCGCGACGAAGAACTTTGAGCTGTTCATCGCCGACCTGCTCGAGGCCAAGTGGGACTGGAACGTCAATGAAGAAAACTGGCTGCTGACGGCGCTGCGGCTGCTGCTGGCGATCGGCGTGATCGAAGTCATGCCCGATCAGGATTTCTTCGCCATCATCCATTCCAGCCCGCCCAAGTTCCGCCGCGACCCGAATCGCCCGCTGTGGCATTCCATCCGCGAACAGGCCTGGCCGATCGCCCGCGGGATCCTGGCCCAGCACTTGAGCCGTTCGTCCGCCGTATTCGCCATCATCGCCGTCATCCTCAAGTCGAACGTCGGCTGGGTCTGCTATTTTCTGGCGATCTTCCAATTCCTCATCATCGGCCTCGTCACCACCCGTGACCGCGCGCTCGATGTCCTCTCCAAGTTCGACGAAAAGGTCGCCGAGAAGCGCCAGGAACTCATCGAAGAATTTCGCATCGATTCCACCCAGACCACCGCCCCGCTCCCCGACGCGAACATTGCCAACCAGCCCCAACGCGATTAGAACGGGCGCACAGACTTCAGAAGGAAAAAACAGGAGGTAACAGAGGCAACCGAGTGAGAACGAAGCGGACTGCCGATGAGCGGCGACGAGTTCAGTTTGAACGCCAGTTGCATGACAACGACAGGGATAACCACAAAGACACCAAGAGCACCAAGAAAGAAGAGAGCAGTTCGGATCGATTCTTTGTGTCCTTCGTGTTTTTGTGGTTCAATCCTTGGCTTTCAATGACACGATCCCGCGTCTGATGCGTGTCGCCTCGCTCGCGCCTTTCGCGGTTCCCTGAAATCCGCGAATCGGCGCTCCGCCACTTCCTTTGTTTCCTCTGTTACCTTCTGTTCCTCCTTTCTTCATCAGTCATAGTCGGATCTCACGGGATGCCACTGCTCACGGAGGCCGGCACGCGGATTCAGAAGCTCTCCGCCTCGGTGGTCAACAAGATCGCCGCCGGCGAAGTCATCGAGCGTCCCGCCAGCGTTCTCAAGGAGCTCCTGGAGAACAGCGTCGATGCTCTCGCCACCCGCATTGAGATTGACCTCGAACAGGGCGGCTCCGAGCTGATCCGCATCAGCGACGACGGCGAAGGCATCCACCCCGACGATCTCGAACTGGCCGTCACCAGCCACGCCACCAGCAAAATTCGCGACGCCGACGACCTGTTCCGCGTGCACACACTCGGCTTCCGCGGCGAAGCGCTCGCCTCGATCGCCGAGGTCTCTCGCTTCCGCATCCGCAGCCGGCCGCACGACCAGGAGATCGGCCGCGAACTCGACGTCGAAGGGGGCATTGTCAAGGACCCGCGCCCGGCCGGCTGCGCGCCGGGCACCTGCATCGAAGTCCGCGAGCTGTTCGTCAACACCCCCGTCCGCCGCAAATTCCTCAAGTCGGCATCCACCGAGTTCTCACACGCGGCCGACCACTTCACCCGCATTGCGCTCGCCAACCCGCGGTTGCATCTTGTCCTGCGTCACAACAACAAGCTGGTCCACGAGCTGCCGGCCACCGACCGGTTTCTCGACCGGGCCGAACTGTTTTTCGGCAACGACCTCGCCAAAAACCTCATCCCCGTCGAGTCCGAGCACAACGGCATTCGGCTCTGGGGATACGTCGCGCATCCGTCTCAGAGCAAGGCGACCCGCAAAGGGCAGCATTTGTTCCTCAACGGCCGCTGGATCCAGGACCGCTCGCTGCAGCATGCGCTTTCGGAAGCCTACCGCGGCCTCCTGATGGTGGGCCGCTACCCGATCGCATTTCTGTTTCTCGAAATGCCGCCGGACCTGGTCGACGTCAACGTCCACCCCTGCAAGTTCGAGGTCCGTTTCCAGGACAGCCAGCGGCTGTATCGCCAGCTGCTCTCGACGCTGCGGACGCGGTTCCTCGGGATGAATCTGGACTCGACTCTCAGCGTCGAAGGCCGCGGATCGTCGCTCACTCTGTCGCCGGTCCCGTCGCGTCCCGATCCGCATTCGCCGCAAGTGATCCAGGCGGAGCTCGCGTTCACCAGCTGGGCGAAGGAGCAGCTCGCCAACTGGAAACCGAACGCAGACCTCTCCGACCTCGAAGCGGTTGTCGATGAACTCGATCGCCGCGAAGCCGAGCAGACGGCCGCGCGGCAGCCGACGGCGCCCTGGATGCCGTTTGCGGACGTCAGCGGTCAGCAATCAGTGGTCAGCGGTCCGCAGTCAGCATGGACCGACAACCCTGACGAATCCAAAATCCAAAATCCAAAATCCAAAATCTCGTCACCGACAACCCCGTCGTCCGACGTCCGCGCCCTCCAGGTCCACGACTGCTACCTCGTCGTCGAGACCGGCGAGGGGCTGACGGTCATCGATCAGCATGCGCTGCACGAGCGGATTCTGTACGAGCACTTCCGCCGCCGCGTGCTGGCGAACCAGGTCGAGGTGCAGCGATTGCTGATGCCCGTCCCGATCGAACTT
Source organism: Planctomycetaceae bacterium (assembly GCA_016795125.1). Taxonomy (GTDB): domain Bacteria; phylum Planctomycetota; class Planctomycetia; order Planctomycetales; family Planctomycetaceae; genus JAEUIG01. The sequence goes on from JAEUIG010000347.1 coordinate 10,661, forward strand.
TCCGCGCGCGAAGCGGCACTGGTCCTCGATCAGGCAGAGGTCCTCAACGAACTGGGCCTGACAGTCGAACCCTTCGGCGGCCAGACGGTCGCCGTCACCGGCTATCCGACCCTGCTGTCAAAAGCCGACCCGGCGGAACTTCTCAAGGCAGTCGTCGAGCATCTCGACTCGACCGGCCAGCAGGCGACGCGCCGCGACCTGATCGACAGCCTGCTGCACATGATGGCCTGCAAGGCGGCCATCAAAGCCGGACACCGGCTCTCGCCAGAAGAAATCGAAAGCCTCCTCGCGCAGCGGCACCTCGTCG
>JAEUIG010000395.1 GCA_016795125.1 Planctomycetaceae bacterium
ACGGAGGAGGCGCGTTGGACGGCGGGCCGGATGAGCCTGACGACGACGTTGATGCGCCGCTGATGTACATCGACCGGCGCATGGCGTAGCGGATGGGGAACGACGAGAACGTCGTGACCGTCTGCTGTTGTCCGGGGATGCGCTCGAAGGTGACGGCGTCGAAGACCGGTCCCGAGCCGCGCAGGCCGCGTTCGGAGACGTACTGGTTGAGTGCCAGCCACTGGATGTCGGGGCCGATGCCGAAGAATGTCTTGCTGGCGGGACCGGGGTTGAAGCCCAGGAAGCTGCGGGGCAACGGGGCGGTGTGGAGCGAGGTCATCAGGACCGCCACAACGACGTAGCCGGTGGCAAAAGACAGAATCCAGCGGAGCGAATTGTGCAGCGCGCCGTGAACATCGACATACGTCGGCATCAGGTACTCGCCGGCCGCGCGAAAGCCGAAGACCAGTGCCGTGAAGACGCCGAGCAGGGCGACAATGTCCCAGTAGGCGGCGCCGCCGGGTGCACTGGCTTCCAGCGTGGCGGCGAGGGGCTCAAACACGTTCATCGCGATCAATCCGGCGAGGAACGTGCTGAGGAACACGGTGGCGGCTCCCCAGGTTCCGTCGGAAGCGACGCACCAGGTGACGGCGGCCAGCACGGCGAGCATCAGAAAGTCGATCATGGCGGGAGGGGCAGAGGGGCAAAGGAGCAGAGGGGCAAAGGGGACGCCGATGCCCGTGTTCTCGTTGCGGAAGGTCCTGCTGCCTCGTTACTCCTCTTTTGTTGATTGATGTTCGACCGATCTCAGGGAAAACGACTGACAGATAGGAGCCAGTTTCGCAGCTTCCCTTTGTCCCTCTGCCCCTTTGTCCCTCACTTCACCACGCGCATCAGTTCGTCGGCCGAGGTCACACCCCGGACGACGAGTCGCAGGCCTTCCTCGCGCATGTAGAGCATGCCGTTCTTGCGGGCTTCGGCGCTCATGGCGGAGGCGGCGGCTTTTTCGCGGATGAGATCGCGCATGCGGTCGTTGATGACCAGCAGCTCGAACACGCCGATCCGGCCACGGTAGCCGAGTCCGCCGCAGTGCGTGCACTCTTCCTTGCGGTCCTTCGGCGGGCGGTAAAACTTGTCCACCTTGTCGGCGGGGAGGCCGGCCTGCTTGAGCAACTCCGGATTGGGCTTGTACGCCTCGCGGCAATGCGGGCACAGCCGCCGCGCGAGTCGCTGGCCGAGGATGCCGGAGACCGAGCCGGCCAGCATGAACGGCTCGACGCCGAGATCGAGCAGCCGGTAGAGGGCGGTGATGGTGTCGTTGGCGTGAACGGTGGAGAACACCATGTGCCCGGTGCTGGCGGCCTGGCAGGCGATCTTGGCGGTCTCGTCGTCCCGGATTTCGCCGATCATCACGACGTCCGGGTCCTGCCGGAGCACGCTGCGGAGTGAGCCGCCGAACGACTGGCCCGACTTGGTGTTGATCTCGATCTGCGTTGCGTTGTCGAGCTTGTACTCGATCGGGTCTTCGATGGTGATCACGTTCGCCTGATTGCGGTCGATGCCGTTGAGGCAGGCGTACAGCGTGGTCGACTTGCCCGCTCCGGTCGGTCCGCAGCAGAGGAACATGCCGTGCGGCTGGTGCGTGATCTCGCGGATCTTCTCCTCGAGCTGCTTGCGCATGCCGAGTTGCTCGATCGAGCTGACGGCGTTCGCCTGGTCGAGGATACGGAGGCTGAGCTTCTCGCCGAACCGCGTTCCCTGGGTGGCGACGCGGAAGTCGACTTCGCGGTCCTCGATGACGGCGCCGAAGCTGCCGTCCTGGGGACGGCGGCGCTCGGTGATGTCCATCGCGCTGAGGACCTTGAAAATGTTGACGACGGCGTCGCCGACAGGGCGGTCGAAGGGCTCGGTCGGGAACATCACGCCGTCGATGCGGACGCGGACGCCCATCTGGCCTTCCGCCGGCTCCATGTGGATGTCGGTGGACCGGCGGAGGATGCTGTCGTAAACGAGTTCGCGGGCCGCGAGGTAGCCCTTGGAGCTTTCGACCTGCCGGGTGCGGGAATCGTCGCGCTGGCCGGACTTCGACTTGCCGACGAACTGGATGGGAGGGCCGAGCGTGGCGTCCACGACTTTGCCGCCGCCGAGGTGGATGCCGATTCTGGAGAGATGCCGGATGGCCCAGCCCTGCAGGTGCCGCGGAGTCAGCACCTTGCCGGACTCGGGGACGTGCTTGTTGCGCTCAAAGACGTAGGCGCCGATGGAACCTCCGTAGAGCACGATCAGCGCGAGGAACCCCAGCAGGAACACCGGCGACAACACCGCCGCGAGAATGGCCAGCGTCCCGCCGGCGACCTGCACCGAGTTCCAGAACTCCGGTCGCAGGTGCAGTGCGCGGCTGTCGGTGGCGACCCAGGCGGACGTGTTGATCCAGTAGAGGAACGTGCCGACGATGAGCACCAGCTTGAACAGGCTGAAGTACCAGCCGGCGACCGAGTAGGGCGCATCGGCTGCGGAGGTCCGGTACATGTTGCCGCGGTAGAAGCCTTCGGGGACGGCGGCCCAGGCATTGGCGGCGGGAGCGGCGGCCGGCGCTGCAGTCGGCGCGGCC
>JAEUIG010000447.1 GCA_016795125.1 Planctomycetaceae bacterium
ATGCCGAGTACGGATCAAGTCGCCATGCTGGGAGAGCTGGTCCCGTGCGGAGGTGGGGATCCGATTCCCCTGCTCAAGGGAAAACTGCTGGTCGGTCGCATGCGCGACTGCGACATCGTCCTCGGATTTGCCAATATTTCCGGGAAGCATTGCCAGCTGGAGCTCCTCAACGGCTACTGGTACGTCCGCGACCTCCGCAGCCGCAACGGCATCCAGGTCAACGGCATGCGCTGCGACAGCAAGTTTCTCCTGCCGGGCGACGAGTTGTCCATCGCCAAGCATCGCTACGAAGTGACCTACGAACCGGCCGCCGGCGCCCCGCCGCCGGAAGAGGAAAACCCCTTCGCACTCAGCCTGCTCGAGAAGGCGGGCCTGATGCGCCGGCAGGAACAGGATCGCCGGCTGCGACTTCCTCCCTCCGCCAAGCGCATCGATCCGGCGCGGTCCGACAAGTTCTCGGCCGACGAAAACCAGGCGCTCGAGTGGCTCAAGGACGACGACGAGTGACGTGAGTCGGCAACACAAGCGCAAGATCCGCGTCGCGTTCTCCAAGAACCGGAAAAACCGAGCCCGCTCCCAGGACATCACGCGCGAGATTCTGCGCGACAGCGAACTGCTCGAAGACGCCTCCACCAGCGAGCGGATCTCCGGCAAAGGCGCCCTGACTCGTCACCGCACCATCATTGCCGACGGCTCGGCCGGCGGCGCGCTGATCAACGTTGATCCGGCGGCCTGCCCACCGGCGCGAGTGCTGTACTCCATCGGAGCCAATCGCTGCCGTGTTCGCACCGAGGCCGGCGAAGAACTCGACTGCACCGTCCGCCGCGTGCTGCGTACGCTCGACCGCTCCGCACGCAACACCGTTGTTCCCGGCGACCATGTCAGCGTCCGTCCGCTCGAGTCCCAGACCGGCGTCGTGGAGCGGGTCGAACCGCGCCACGGCGTCCTCTCCCGGCACTCCGGCCGGAAGGAACACGTGATCGCGGCCAACGTCGACCAGGCCGTCATTGTCGTCTCGGCCGCCGAGCCGCCGCTCAAGCCCGGCGTGGTCGACCGCTTCATCGTCAGCGCCGAACGGGGCGGCATCCGGCCGGTCGTCTGCATCAACAAGGTCGACCTGGTCGATGCAGCGCAGCTCCAGCCCGTCGCCGGCATCTATGCCCAGCTCGGGTACGACGTCGTCCTCGTGAGCGCGCTCCACGGCGCGGGCGTCGCCCGGCTGCGCGCCCTGTTGCGTGGACGGCAATCGGTCGTGTCCGGCCAGAGTGGCGTCGGCAAGTCGTCCCTGCTCAATGCCGTCGAACCGCTGCTGGCGCGTCACACCAGCGGAGTCAGCGCCGATTCCGGAAAGGGGAGGCACACGACCCGCGTCGCCGAAATGCTGCCGCTGGACTGCGGCGGCTGGGTGATCGACACCCCCGGCATCCGCCAGCTCGAACTGTGGGACGTGATCCCGGAGGAAGTCGAGGGTTACTTCCGCGAATTCCGGCCGTTCGTCGCCGGCTGCAAGTTTCCGGACTGCTCGCACCTGCACGAAACGGGGTGTGCCGTCCGCGCCGCGGTCGACGACCGCCTCATCTCCCGCATGCGCTACGCCAGTTACACGCGCATCGTCACGGGAGACGAGCAGCGCCGGTTGCCAGGCAGCGAGTTCCTCGACGGCGCGCTGTAGCGCTTTGTTCTCGTGCGATTGCACCGCCGGGAGGGCGAGGCTCCCGCCGAGCCGCTGCGGCAGAAGAGTCATGAATCTTGACGATGGCCCGGGACGTCCGTCTCCTGTGAACGGCCTCTCCCACGACGTATTCTGAACCTCCGATGACCACCCCTCCCAACATCCACGAACCTGCCGCACGTCTCGCCGCACTCCTGCGTGCGAGCGGACGCCGACTCGTTCTGGCTGAAAGCTGCACGGCCGGTCTCGTGGCCGCAACGCTCGCCCGCATTCCCGGCATTTCGGAACACCTGTGCGGTTCGGCCGTGGTCTATCGCAACGGCGTCAAGTCCGCGTGGCTGGGGATTGATCCCGCCGTGCTGGACGACCCCGATATTGGTCCCGTGAGCGCCGAATGCACGCGCGAGCTGGCGCTGGCAGTGCTGCGGCAGACTCCCGAAGCGGACATCTCTGCCGCCGTGACCGGTCATCTCGGCCCGAACTCGCCGGCGGGTCTCGATGGCGTCGTCTATGTCGCGATCGCCATTCGGGATCCTGATCCGCAGATCGTTTCCGAATCGTGCCGCGTGCTGCTGGCTTTCGACAGCGATCCCGCAACGTCACGCGTGCTGCGGCAGCAGGCCGCCGTTGAGATCGTGCTGAACGAAGTCATCGATCTCCCCACTCCCTCCGGGAGAGGGGTCGGGGGTGAGAGCGATCGATCAACGATGTCGCCAGCACCTTAGGCAGACACAGCTTCGTAGTGCTCTGACCAGCGCTATTTGTCAGCCATGCCAACTTGAACTCACAAAAAGAAGCTCACCACGGAGTGCACGGAGTGCACGGAGTGCACGGAGAACACGGAGTCAGCGAATCCCTCAGGTCTGCTATTCTCCGTGACCTCCGTGGTAAATCTGGCCCTTCGAATTGCTGCTGTGCTCACGATCTCGGAGCCTGACAGTTATCGATGACCACTACAGTCCGCGGCGCCAGCGGTCGGTGTGCAGCGTGCCGCGTCCGGATTTCTCACCGGGCCAATTGGAGCGTCGCCACAGCAGGTTATCCGGATCGACCCGCTCGCCGGCCATGTAATGCGACTGATCGGCGGCCGTCCAGACTGCGGCCAGCTCTTCGTCGGGGTCCCGCAGACCCAGGACGCGCTTGGCGCCCTGCACGAGCAGCAGCGTGAACAGGAACAGCACGGCCATCACGGTCATCAACACGAGAAACAGCGGTCCGAGCTCGAACATGGCCCCGACGCCGCGCCAGCTTCCTCCCCCGCCCCACAACGGGCGGAAGGCCATCAACACCGCCAGCGCCCCAAGGCTCAGATAGGGTCCATACGGGATGTAGCGGTCGCGGTGAATGAACAACTGGATCGGCAGCGCCGCGATGGCGAACGCCGGCGCCAGCACGAACGCCAGCAGCGCCGGCTGCCAGCCGAGAAAACTCCCGATCAGCGCCATCAGGACGACGTCGCCGAAGCCCATGGCTTCTCGCCGCAGGACGAGGTGCCCCAGCAGGCGGACTCCCCACGTCACTCCCCCGGCGATGACCAGCCCCCCCAGGCTGGCCAGCAGGCCATGCAGGTGCGGCCATTGCGAGAACCAGGCGGGAACATTCGGCCACAGTTCGACGTGCCAGTCCGGCCAGAACAACTCCGAGATCGCCTGCACCTGCAGCGAGTTCTGACACCACAGCGGGACAATGTGCACCCGTCCCAGGAACAGTGCCCCGAGCACGCCGACCGCCATGGCCGGCAGAGTCGATGCGTCGGGAATCTCGCGGCGGTCGAAGTCGATGAACGACGCCACGAGCAGCGCTTCGACGAGCACCAGGTGGTAGAAAAACCGCA
>JAEUIG010000500.1 GCA_016795125.1 Planctomycetaceae bacterium
CGCGGATCGACACGCTGAGTTGCTTGCACAGTGCCGCAGCGACGCCGACCGCCTGACCCACGATCGCCCCTGTCCGCAACACGCGCGACGACGAGAACGCGACATAGGACGTGCTGATCGGCCGGCCCGCCATCAGCAGGTTCTCGATGTTCCGCGAGTACAGTGCGCGCAACGGAATCCCATACGGCAACGTGTGCAGCCGGTCCCAATGCTCGTCCGACGCCGGCGGATCGTACGGCGCCTGCTGCGGCTGCAGCAGGCCGCCGGGAGCGTGGACGTCCACGAGCCACGCGCCGTAGGCGACGTCGTCGCTGCGGACCGGCGGCTGCTGCAGGTCCCGCTGCGTCAGCACGTAATCGCCGAGCAGCCGCCGAGCTTCACGCTTGTAGGGCCAGAAGCCGAGGAATTCGAGGCCGTAGTTCGCGGCGCCATGCTCACCCCGATTCTTGATGTGATCCCACACGCCGAGCATGTGCCGCAGGCCTTCGTGCACGATCTTGTCGTTGTCGTGAATCGGGTGATGCGGCGCGCCGATCTCGATCCACCAGTAGCCGCCTTCGATGTGCGAGTGCGAGCGGCCGCCCAGCGATTCCTCCGTGGGGAACGAGGCCGCCCAGTCTGGAGATTGAAACGGCACCGCCTGCCCGGTGTCGCGGGCCATGAAGAACTGCGTATTCCCCATCACCCCGTCTCCAGGAGTGACCGGCGCCAGCGGCTCGTTGAAATCGGCGCGGGCATCCGGTCCCCAGCGGAACTCCGCACCGGCGCGATATCCCAGGTATCCGTCGCCGCTGGCATCCACGAACAACGGCGCGAACAGCTCGAACGTCTTCTCTGTCCCCAGCTGAAAACAGAACACCCCCTTCATCCGCGCGGGCGAATCCATGATCGCCTGGTGCATGTGAGTGTTGAGGTACAGGTCGATGTTCGGTTCGCGGAACACGCCATCGTAGAGAACCAGGTCCCAGATCGCGTTCATTGTCCCTTCGCGATATTCGCGATGGTTGCGGGCCCGATCCTCGTTGCACAGTTCCTCGAGAATCCCGGCTTCCTTGATCCACGGGTGCTTCGTCGTACTGTTCTCGGGGTACAGCTTCACCTCGCTGGAGGAGTTCCCGCCGAGCATGGGGCGGTTATGGACCAGCGCCACATGGACGCCGTGCCGCGCCGCACTGATCGCCGCACAAACTCCGGAAATCCCGCCGCCGACAATGACCAGGTCGTACGACTTCTGAATCGGCCGATCGTCGCGGAACCGCTGATCGACCGGCACGGAGGATAAACCCGGGACTGCTGCGGAATCGACGTCAACACCGGACGATGTCGATGCTGCGGTGGCAGACTGCGGCAACAGGCCACCGCCCAGGCAGCATGTCAGCCACTGGAAGAAGCTACGTCGCGATGGCATGGTCGGTCCCGATGGAGAAACCCGGAATCACTCTGCCTGATCGTCCGTCGTCGGGCAACGGTGGAGGGACGATGAAGCACGGAGCACGCAGAGACGGCCTTGTTCCCCGGCTCACGCCGGATTCGCGTTCAACGCCGAATTCTGTGTAAGGGAACCAGATTCTGATCGTAGTACCACGAGTATCCATGATTCTCTGATTCTCTCGATGGCACGTCCTTGTGCCGCGGCGTGCGGACGCGCGCGAAAGCCCGGAAGCGGCGTGCTGTGGAACCGGATTGTGATTTCGCCAGGAATAAGGCTGGTCAAATGCGATTCGCATGCGAAGAGTATGTGCATCGCTCCGCAGGGCGGACTGGCGTGGGGTAGGGGAAAGTGCGGACTCGCGAGGGGCCGTCGAAATAGGACATCAATTGGTTCGGCCGGACGGGAGCCTTCCGGGACGGAAGCCGACGTGAACAACTCGCGTGACCGGAGTCGATCGTGAACCGCAGAGCGTGGCCACCAGTTTTGTGTGTTGCTGCATTCCTGGCCGTTTCCGGTTGCGGACCGCGCAACCAGTTCATTCCGCCGCCGCCGCCGACCGTGACGGTCGCACCGCCGCACGAGCAGAGCATCGTCGAATCGATGGAGTTCACCGGGAACACCCGCGCGTCGGCGCGGGTCGATCTCCGGACGCGGGTCAACGGATATCTGCAGCAGGTCGTCTTCCAGGACGGCGCGATCGTCCAGGCAGGGGAGTTGCTGTTCGTCATTGAGCCGGCTCCGTTCGAAGCAGAGCTGGAAGCCGCCGCCGCCCAGGTCCAGAAAGCGGAAGCGAACCTGCAACTCGCTGTCGCCAACCTTGCGCGAACCGAACGCCTCCGCGAGCAGGATGCCGCGACCGAGCAGCAGATCGACATCCAGAAGGCCGAGAAGGCCACCGCTGAGGCCGATGTCGCGACTGCCAAGGCGTCGAGACGGCAGGCCGAACTCAACCTCAGCTACACCGAGATCCGAGCGCCGATGACCGGCCGCATCGGGCGTCACCTGGTCGACATCGGCAATCTCGTACAGGCCGAAACGACGCCACTGGCGATCATTGAGGCGCTCGACCCGATTCATGTGTACTTCTACGTCAGCGAATCGGACCTGCTGCGGTTCATGGAGATGATCCGGGACAAACGGATTCCGGATCCGACCGTCACGCCGCCGCCGTTGCAACTCGGCCTGGCGAACGAAGACGGCTTCCCGCATCACGGGCAACTCGATTTCCGCGAGCTGGGAGTCGATCCCGGCACGGGAACCGTGCTGCGCAGGGCGACGTTCCCCAATCCGGACCGCTCGCTGATCCCGGGACTCTTCGTGCGGATTCGGGCGGAGATCGGCGATCCGCTCCCGAAGCTGCTCGTGGAAGAACGCGCCCTCGCCGCCGATCAGCGCGGTGATTACGTCCTGGTCGTGAACGACAAGAACATCGTCGAGTATCGCCCGGTCAAGCTGGGGATCGCCGTGAACGGTTTGCGGGTGATCGAGCAGGGGATCAGCGCGGGGGACCGGGTCGTGGTCAACGGCCTGCAGCGTGCACGCCCCGGCGCTGAAGTGAAGCCTGAGACCGCGGTGCCCGCACAGACGGCAGCCACCGACGCCCCGGGCGTTCAACCGGTTTCAGCAGCAGAGACGGTTCATGCGTCGGAAGTGACGCCGCCGGAAACCGCTCCCTCGTCAGCCGCGACCGCGCCTGCCGTCCAACAGGATCAGTGATCGTCACGTCCTGAATCCTGTATCACGAATCCCGACTCCTCGCCGCCCGTGCTGTCCCGCTTTTTCATCGACCGGCCGATCTTCGCGAACGTGATCGCGATCGTCACGCTGCTGATCGGCGTCGTCGCATTGCGGGCGCTGCCGATCGAACAGTATCCGGAAATCACGCCGCCCACCGTGCGGGTCACCGCCAACTACCCGGGCGCCAACGCAGAAGTTGTCGCCAACACCGTCGCCGCGCCGATCGAACAGCAGGTCAACGGCGTCGAAGACATGCTCTACATGTCGTCGACATCCTCCAGCGACGGTTCTTACTCGCTCACCGTGACGTTCGAGATCGGCACCGACCTTGACGCGGCCCAGGTGCTCGTGCAGAACCGCGTTTCCGCCGCAGAGCCGCTGTTGCCGAGCGACGTCGCCCGGCAGGGGGTGACGGTCAAGAAGCAGGCGGCGAACATCCTGCTCGTCATCTCGCTGACGTCTCCGACCGGCGAGTACGACAACCTGTTCCTGTCGAACTTCGCGACGCTGCGGCTGCGTGACGAACTCAGTCGCGTGCGGGGAGTCGGCGAAGTCACTGTATTCGGCACCGGCAACTACAGCATGCGGGTGTGGCTCGATCCGCAGAAGATGAAAGCCC
>JAEUIG010000676.1 GCA_016795125.1 Planctomycetaceae bacterium
GAGCGTCGACGTTCGGCCGGTCAAGCAGTGGCACGCCACCCCCCTTTTGCATGCACACAACGTCGCTGCTTGTCCGGTGGACGCCCCCGAGAGATAGTGTACAGACGCCAGCATGCCAATCTGTTCACTGCGGTCTCCACGCCGACATGTCGCCCCCCAACGAAAACCCGCTGTTGCAAAGCGTGCAGTTCCTCCCCGGAGGTGGGCCGCACCGCGCTGAGCTGCTGGAAAAGCTGGGCATTCACACCGCTCTGGACCTGCTGTGGCATCTGCCTCGCGATTTGCTCGATCTGACCGAGGTCCGCCAGCCGCAGCAGTTGGTCGACGATGAAGTCCAGACCGTGCGCGGCGTCGTCGTGGAATCTGATGCGCGGCAACTGTCCAAGGGGCGCACGCTCACGGCCTCTCTGATCGATTGCGGAACGGACTTCGTGCGCGGCGTCTGGTTCAACCAGCCGTGGATGCGCCAGCGACTGCAGCCCGGACACAACGTGCTGTTCAGCGGCAAGCCGAAACGCAGCCAGGGACGCTGGGAGTTTCCGCATCCGCGCATCCAGTGGCTCGATCCGGAGGACCGCGAGTCGCACGGCGGCCTGCTGCCCAAGTACCCGTTGACGGAGGGAATCTCGCAGGGAGAGCTGCGCCGACTGACGCGTCACTGCGCCGAACAGTTCGCTGCGCTCGTGCCGGAACGCCTGACGGACGACCTGCGGCAACGGTGCTCTTTGCCAACGATCGGCGATGCGCTGCGTGGACTGCACGCACCCAGGTCTCGCGCTGACTATGATGCCGGCCGCCGTCGCCTCCTGTTTGAAGACCTGCTCGAATTCCAGTTGGCGCTCGCCCTCCGCAAGCGCGCCTGGAACCGTCAGGCCGCCGCCCCGGCACTGCCGACGACCGCGCAGATCGACGCCCGCATCCGGCGGCTGTTTGCGTTCCGGTTCACCGACGGCCAGAACCAGGCGATCCGTGACGTGGCCTCGGACCTGGCGTCCGGGCACGCCATGCATCGGTTGCTGCAGGCGGAAGTCGGCGCCGGCAAGACGGCCGTCGCGATCTACGCCCTGCTCGTCGCCGTCGCGAACGGCTTTCAGGCCGTGCTGATGGCGCCCACCGAACTGCTCGCCAACCAGCACTGGGACACCATCGACGCATTGCTCGCCAACAGCCGGGTCTCGCGGCTGCTCTTGACCGGCACGCTGACGGCCGCCGAACGGCGCGAGGCGCATGCGCGGATTGAGGTTGGTGAAGTGCAACTCGTTGTCGGCACGCAGGCGGTGATCCAGGAAAATGTCCGCTTCCCGCGCCTCGCGCTGGCCGTCGTCGACGAACAGCATCGGTTCGGCGTCGCCCAGCGCGCCGGTTTCGCCAGAGACGAAGTGATGCCGCATATTCTGGTCATGACGGCAACGCCGATCCCGCGCAGCCTTTGTCTGACGCTGTTCGGCGACCTCGACCTGACGATGATCCGCGACCTGCCTCCGGGACGCCGGCCCGTGATGACGCAGCGAATCACCAGCCGCGAACAGCAGCAGCGGGCCTGGGACTTTCTGCGGAAGCAGCTCAAAGCGGGCCGTCAGGCGTATGTCGTCTGCCCGCGCGTCGAGACGGAGTCGCCGACTGCCCGCGACGCGGCCGCCACGAAGGTTTACGAGTATCTGCAGCGGACGGAACTCTCGGACTTTCGGCTGGGCCTGGCGCACGGGCAGATGGACCGCCGCGAGCGGGCGGAGATCATGGACCGGTTTCGCGACGGGGAACTCGATGGTCTGGTCGCCACGACGGTCGTGGAAGTCGGCGTGGACGTGCCGAACGCCACGTTGATGGTCATCCTGCAGGCCGAGCGGTTCGGATTGGCGCAATTGCACCAGTTACGCGGGCGCGTCGCGCGCGGATCGCATCAGGGGTATTGCTTTCTGTTCTCGGAGGCCACGGCCGAGGACGCGATCGAACGGCTCGGCGCGCTGGAAGCGACCAGCGACGGCTTCTCGATCGCGGAGAAGGACTTTGAGCTGCGGGGACCGGGGGACGTCCTTGGCACACGGCAGCACGGAGACCTGCCGCTGAAGGTGGCCAATCCCCTACATGATGCGGCAATTCTGGAGGAGGCGCGACCGATCGCGTTTGAACTCGTGAACTCGGGAACGCTCGACTCCCCCGAATTCGCGCCGCTCAAATTGCACGTCCTTGAGCGGTTCGCCAGTCTCTTCGACCTGCCACAGACCGGGTGAGACGACTGAAGTCCTGCTCTGCGGCTCCCCTCTGCACCTTTGCCTCTCTGTCCCTGTGCCCCTTCTGGTTGCAGCCTAAAGGCTGAACTCCAAGGAGTTTAACTCTTGCGCTGGCAGGTTGACACGGGGGATTGGATTTGCGTACATTTATATGTTGATTCGGTTCGCGCGAGACCGAATGATGTAATGAGCCACGACTCCCGGGACGGAGGAATTCACGCATGCTGCGCATCGAAGGCCGATCATTGGGGATGTGCGACCGGCTGTCGCGACGGTCGTTCCTGCAGATCGGCGGATTGGCGCTGGGCGGAATGTCGATGCCGCAGATTCTGCGCGCCGAACAGGCCGCGGGGGTCAACGCTGCGGGCAAAGGGATCATCATGATCTTCCTGCCTGGCGGGCCTCCCCACCAGGACATGTGGGACCTCAAGATGGAGGCCCCGAAGGAAGTCCGGGGCGAATTCACGCCGATCCAGACGAAACTGACGGGCGTTGAGATCTGCGAAATGTTCCCGCGGATCGCTTCGGCGGCAGATAAATTCACTTTCATCCGTACGGTTGTCGGCGCCACCGGCTCGCACTACGCGCATCAGTGCCTGACGGGGTGGGACCATCGCAATCAGCCGCCCGGCGGGTGGCCGGCGATGGGGTCCGTGCTCAGCAAGATGTACGGCTCGAAGGATCCGGCGGTTCCCGCGTATGTCGGGCTGTCGCCGAAGATGGGTCACATGCCGTGGGCCGACAACGGCAAGCCGGGTTTCCTCGGCCTCGCGCACGCGCCCTTCACCCCGCACGGTGAAGGCAAGGACGACATGATCCTCAACGGCATGTCTCTTGACCGGCTCGGGGATCGCAAGACGGTCCTGGCGTCGCTGGATCGGTTCCGCCGGCAGGTCGATGCCTCGGGAACGATGGAAGGCCTCGATTCGTTCAACCAGCAGGCGTTCGGGATTCTGACCTCCAGCCAGCTGGCCGATGCGCTCGATTTCGAGAAAGAGGACGTGTCCCTGCGCGAACGGTACGGCCGCGGTTTTGACGTGCTGCGCGACGACGGCGGGCCGCGCCTGCTGACCAACTTCCTGATTGCCCGTCGCCTGATTTCAGCCGGCGTCCGCTGCGTGAGCCTGTCGTTCAGCCGCTGGGACTGGCACGGCGGGAACTTCCAGCAGGGCCGGGAAGACATGCCGCTGCTGGACCAGGCGGTTTCGGCGCTCGTGGAGGACCTGGAGAACCGGGGAATGCTCGACGACACCCAGGTCATCGTCTGGGGCGAATTCGGGCGGACGCCGAAAATCAACGAGAGCGCGGGACGCGATCACTGGCCGCAGGTCTCGTGTGCCCTCATGGCGGGCGGCGGACTGCGTCATGGCCAGGTCATCGGCCGCACGAACCATCTGGGCGAGCATCCGATCGACCGCCCGGTGCACTTCCAGGAAGTGTTTGCGACGCTCTACAAGGGGCTGGGGATCGATATCGACGGGGTCACCCACCTGGACCTCGCCGGGCGCCCGCAGTTCCTGCTCGACCACAACAGCTACCGTCCTCTGCCGGAGATGGTCTGAGCCGGGTGGCCGTCCGACACCGGTTGTCCGGCGACGGTGCGGCCTCGGTTGGGATTGACGGTGTCGGCGTTCCGCACGGCTGGTCCGTTTGCACGGGCGACGTTGCGCCCAGAATCCGGAACGCGGCGGATGCTGCTTGAAACCGCTGGATGCGGTCCCTAGATTGGGTTGCAGTCTCGGTGCTCTCCGTGTTTCAGGACGCGGGCGAACGGGATTACGTCCCACGCGGCTGGCGTCGCGGGCGTAGAATGATCGAGCCGGCGAGTTCCCTTCATACCTCTTATTGACTCGCACGTGCCCGGCGGTGGAATCATTGTGAAATTCATAGAGTAGGCCGGATGACGGATCGGCTTGTCTGATCCGGCATCGTGGGCTGGACGTGCAGTCTTTCAGGGGGATCAATGCAAGCTGAAACGGTCATCGACGTCAGAAATCTGTCGAAGGTCTATCGCGACTTCTGGGGCCGGAAAAAGGTCCAGGCGCTCAACGCTCTCGAACTCAACGTGCGCAAGGGCGAGGTGTTCGGCCTGCTGGGCCCCAACGGCTCCGGCAAGACGACCACTCTCAAGCTGCTGCTCGGGCTGCTCTTCCCGACGGAAGGGGAAGTCACGGTGCTCGGCAAGCCCGCTCACGATGTTACGAAGAACGAGCGGATCGGTTACCTGCCGGAAGAGTCCTACCTCTACCGGTTCCTGAATGCCGACGAAACGCTCGACTTCTACGGCCGGCTGTTCGACATGCCGGCGTCCGTCCGCAAGGAGCGACGCGACGAGCTCATCAAGCTGGTGAAGATTGAAGGGGCACGGCGTCGCCCGCTCAAGGAATATTCGAAGGGCATGACGCGCCGCATCGGCCTGGCGCAGGCGCTCATCAACGATCCGGAACTCGTGCTGCTCGATGAACCCACCAGCGGTCTCGATCCGCTCGGTACCCGCGACATGAAGGACCTGATCATCCGGCTCAAGGAGCAGGGGAAGACGGTCGTCATGTGCAGCCACCTGCTGGCGGACGTGCAGGATGTCTGCGACCGGATCGCCATCCTGTATGGCGGCGAGCTGAAGGTCATGGGAGGCGTGAAGGACCTGCTGGAAAGCCAGGACGAGACGCAGCTGCTCACGTCCACGCTGAACGACGAGGCGATCAAGGAAGTCGAGGCCGTGCTGAAGAAGCACGGGGCGCAGCTCAAGCAGGTGGCCCACCCGACTTCGACACTGGAAGAACTCTTCCTGCGGACCGTCAAGGAAAGTCAGGAACGTCCGGGACGCCGGTTCTCGCCCGGCGAACGACCGGGGCAATCGGACAGCCGGCCGGCACAGGCCGCGGTCAAATCCTGACCTGGAGGTTCCGGCGCGGCGATGCGCGCGCCGACCGTCCTCACCTGACTCCAAGGGGTTCTCACAGCCATGTTCGAAGCAAATCCCTACAATCTGGGATGGGCGATTCTGCAATGGGTTGCGGCGCTGGCCGTCAGCGGCATCCTCGCACTGCTCGTCGGTTTCGTGATCTCGTACCTCGCGCTCGGCAAGAAGGCGCCGGCTGCGATCAAAGACACGCTCAAGCGCGGCTTCGACGACCTGACGAAGCTGTCGGGCCGTCGCATCGGAGCGCTGGCGTACCTGGCGCTCAAAGAGTCGCTGGCCCGCCGCGCGTTATACGTGCTGGGCACGTTCATCGTGCTGTTTATGGCGGCCAACCTGTTTTTGCGGACTCCCGAGCAGGACGTGCCGGCCAAGCCGTACGTCAGCTTCGTGCTGACGGTCGTCCAGTGGCTGCTGATCCCGGTCGCGCTGCTGCTCTCCTGCTGGGGACTGCCGGCCGACATCAAGGACCGCTCGCTGCACACCGTGGTGACGAAGCCGGTGCGGCGGAGCGAGATCGTCATCGGCCGCATGCTCGGCTACGGGCTGATGACGACGATGGTGCTGGTCGTCGTGGCACTGTTCGGCTGGGTGTGGATCAAGCGCGTCGTCCCGGCGCGGTCGCAGGCGCAGCTCATCAGCCGCGTCCCCGTGTTCAGCTCGGCGGACGACGTGAAGGACGCGTTTTTCTTCATCGATCGCGCCGGCAACCGGCAGCAGTTCGCCGTGAACGTCGGCGACATCTGGGACCACCGCAGCTTCATTGAAGGCCAGACGAATTCTCGAGCGGTCTGGCAGTTTGAGAATCTGAATCCGTCCCGCATCGGTGACGACCTGCGGATCGAATACCGGTTTGAAGCGTTCCGGTCGCACAAAGGGAACGTGGATGAAGGGGAAGGGGTGCGGTTCCGGCTGTTTTTCGTGAATGAAGCCAAGAAACTGCGGGTGCCGTTCCCGCAGACCGGGGCTGGTGTGGAAATCCGGGAATTCACCCAGGAAACGGTGCGCGGCGCGACGGCGGGCACCGAAGAGGAACAGGCCGTGCTGCGGATTCCGCGCGAGCTGCGGGCGGAGGTCGCGGGCGACCCGTCGGCGACGGGCGAGAAGGTCGACCTGTTCACCGACGTCATGGACAACGGCAAGCTGCAGGTCGAGGTCGTCTGTCTCGACGCCGGCCAGTACGTCGGCGCCGCGCGAACGGACCTGTTCATCCGCCTGCCGGATCGGCCGTTTGCCGCGAGCTACTTCAAGGCCATGTTCGGCATCTGGCTGATGGTGCTGCTGGTCATCATGATCGGCACGACGGCCAGTACGTTCCTCAAGGGGCCGGTCGCGACGCTGCTCACGTTCGGGCTCGTCATTCTCGGCAGCCCGCTGCGGTCGTACATGGAAGAACAGTACACGGACCGCTACCAGAAGGGCGAGGTTCTCGGCGGCGGGATGCTGGAGTCGGCCTACCGGCTGGTCACCCAGATGAATCAGCAATCCCCATTGCCGGAGAACTTCGGCACGAAAACAATTCAGGTGCTGGACGAAGGCGTGTTCAGCGGGCTGGCGATCGTTCGCAACGTGATCCCGGATTTCCGGCACTTCAACATGACGGAGTACGTGGCGAACGGCTTCGACGTTCCATTCAACGATGCAGGCGCCGCGGTGCTCCCGAGCATCATGACCGTCCTCGGATTCTTTATTCCCTGCGTTATTCTCGGTTATTTCAGCCTGCAATTGCGTGAACTGGAGTCCAAATGAGCCGTCTGACATCGCGTCAACGACAATTGGTGTATCTGACCGGCATCCTCGTGCTGATGGCGCCGATCATCGTGCTCGGCATGCCGACCACCCAGCAGAGCGGCAACCTGGGGATTATCGCCCAGAAGCGGCTGGAGTACGAACTCGGCGAGCCGAGCCTCGGCAACGTCGATCCTGCCAGCGCCACCATGAACCTGGTGCTGCTGGGACTGCGCGGCGTGGCGGCCAACATCCTGTGGATGGAGGCCGATCACCTCAAGGACACCAAGAACTGGTCGCAGCTCAAGTCGACCGTCGAGTCGATCATCCTGCTGCAGCCGCACTTCCAGAGCGTGTGGAAGTTCCAGGCCTGGAACCTGGGCTACAACGTGTCGGCCGAGTGCGACGCCGTCCCCGACCGCTACTACTGGGTCAAGGAAGGGGTGAAGTTCCTGACGCGCGGCACCGAGCGGAACACGAAAGTGCCCGAACTGTTCCACGACCTCGGCGACTACTACGGCAAGAAGATCGGCCGCGCCGACGAACACGTCCTGTTCCGCCAGTACTTCATCGTCGATCCGGACGAGGCCCGCTGGAAGGGGGGCCCGGACGAAGAAATCAACCCGAACGGCATCGACAACTACCTGGTCGCGAAGGACTGGTACCTCTCGGCGAACGACAAGGTGACCGGCGGCCTGATTGAGCAGCACAAGATGGCCTGGCCGATCTTCGCGAACTACCCGTTCCGATCGCAGATGGACTACGCGACCATCCGGCAGGAAGAAGGCAAGTTCGGCGACGTCACATCGGAAGCGTGGCGCACGGGGTATCGCGAGTGGACCGAGGAATACGGACGCATGGACTTCGCGACGCCGGGCGGCGTCGTTCGGTTCGAGGCCACCGAGGACGAAATTGCGCGGTTGTCCGAGCAGGACGGCTTCCCGTTTGAAGAGAAGCTGCACTGGCTGGACCGTTACCAGAACATGGTCAACTACCGGTACTGGCGGCTGCGTTGCAACGTCGAAGGCAATGCCGACATGGCCGGCGCCCGCGGCGACCTGGCCAACGGACGACGTCTGTATCGCGAGGTGCAGGACATGGAAGGCGCCCGCGCCGCGCTCTACAGCTCGCTGGAGAAGTTCCAGCGTGTCGTCGACACCTATCGCCTGCCCGACGGCACCAGCCAGCTTCTGAACGACGAGACCGACCTCACCGAGAGC
The DNA here is from genome assembly GCA_016795125.1 of Planctomycetaceae bacterium. Taxonomy (GTDB): domain Bacteria; phylum Planctomycetota; class Planctomycetia; order Planctomycetales; family Planctomycetaceae; genus JAEUIG01. Next base: position 8,100 of record JAEUIG010000676.1, read on the forward strand.
ATCCTCAAGGGGATCCTCATCTGGCGGAGCATCGTCAAGGACGTGTTCGGCGAAGAGATTCCGGCCGAATACCCGATGGACGAGCTGTGGAACGAGCCGAGGTATGAGGCGCTGCGCGTCGAACTCGAGCAGCAGTTCAACGCCTGGCAGGGAACCATGGCGCGGTAAACCGGACCGGCCATCCCGGACGCCTGCGGGCGTCCGGGGCGCCGCCGGCATTATGCAAGTTGCAGCTCCGCGAGATAGATCGCGGTGATCCGCTGGCCGCTGTCGTCCCGCTCGTGGCTGGAATAGTACGAGATCAGCGCACGGGACTCGCTCAGCGGGACAAGGCCCGGGTACGAGTTGTCTCCCGCGCTCGGCAGTTCGGCGAACTCCACGAGCCGATCGCCCGCGAGCCAGGCCAGGAACGTTTTCGGTCCTGTATCCCCCAGGCTCTTGCGGCCGCCCACGACGAGGCGGTCTCCCCAGCGTGCGAGCAACGGACCGCCGATGGCGCGCCCCAAACCCGTACGCTGCCAGTCGTCATACGGCGGTTTCGACCGCAGCAGCATTGCCTCCTGGTTGCCGTACGTGCGGGCGACGGCGATCGCCGAGCCGTCCGGCTCGAACAGGAACGCCGTCTCATCGCCGCCTTCCGGCTGAAAGACGGCCTGCTTTCGCCAGATGAGGCCGTCTTCGCTGACGAGCATCAGCGACTCGACCGTCCGCGGCTCGCCGGGA
>JAEUIG010000528.1 GCA_016795125.1 Planctomycetaceae bacterium
CTGCGCGACGCGCGCGGTGTCTCCGGCTGTGCGCGCGGTTGCCAGGTGCGCCGTGTACACATCCTCGGCAACCTGCTTCCGCTGCACAAAGCGGATCAGGTCGGGCGTGAAGAACCCGACCGACCACAGCCCGATGATTCCCGAGCAGCCCAGCACCAGGCCGAGCAAGGCGTGCTTGCGGAGCAACGGATCACGGAACAGTTCGCGGTAGGAACCCAGTCGCTTTTCGACGGCTCCCTCGTGACTGGCCTGTTGCCACTTCTCCGGCTCCTTCAGACGGCGGCGGATGACCAGCGCCAACAGGGCCGGCACCGCGCCGATCATGAACATGATCCGCCACGGGCTGTATGGCAAACCGTGTTCTTCGGCGATCCCCAGCCCCAGGTTAATGAAGGCCGCGCTGATGTTTCCGATCGCCGATAGCGCCTGAAGCAACCCGAGCGCGTACGGCCGCGCCGCACCGGGCATCACCTCCGCCACCAGCGCCACGCCGACGGCGAATTCCCCACCGACTCCCAGACCGGTCAGAAAGCGATAGAGCGCGAAGTCCCACAGGCCGGTCGAAATCGAACTCAGGCCGGTAAACAGCGAATACATCAGGATCGTGATGACCATCGTCTTCGCGCGACCGATCCGATCCCCCAGCATGCCGAAGATCAGTCCGCCCGTCGCCCACCCGGCGATGAAGATCGACGTCGCAATGTCCCCGCCCTGGCGCCGCGCGAGGTCCAGCGTCTTCGGATCGCTGAACGCCCCGTCGGGGATCAGGTCCTTCATCGCCGCCGGCCGCGCCAGGATGAACAACTGCTGATCGAGACAGTCGAACAGCCAGCCCAGCGCCGCCACGATCAGCACGAACCAGTGGTACCGGTTCAGCAGCTTGTACCACGGCACGCCGGAGGCAGACTCGGTCGGACCGGTAGGCAGATCGACGTGATGCACGAGGCAGGACTCCGCTGAAGTTGATTGCAGAAAAACGCGCGCAGCTCACGGACGGCCGTCCGTGGACTTACGGCCGGGTCGCGTCCACGAACTGCCGGAACGCGTCGGCCACGTGAGCGGAGTCCGTATCGCCGGCATGCACGTACAGGCCGTAGCGGAGGCGGAGCGTGCCGTCCTTCTCGATCGTGTACGGCGCGGCGGCCTGCGCACCGTTCGTGTACGACGACTCCCCGAACGGGCTGATCGAGAACAGGCCGTAGTCGCGGACGTGGTAGCGCGACGGCCGGAAATTGTCGGGATGATCCATCACGGTCACCCCGCACAGCCGGCCGTCGACCGGGCCGGTGTAGTCGATCCAGTCCATCGACTTCCCCCACAGCAGCTTGCTGCCGACTTCCCCGTTGCTGCCGACGACCGGCGCGTTGGCGACCGCCTCTCGCATGGCGTTCGGCAGTCGGATGCCGAACAGCCCTTCCTTGGTATCGTCGAATGTGACGGACTCGCCGACGGCGGTGAACGTCGTGTCGTACGACAAAAGCCGATCGGCAAATACGGTAATCCGCGTTGCTTCGATCAGCAGCGGTTCGCCGACCGCCCCCAGCCAGTGGTTCGTGACGTTGAACGTCACCCGGTCACCCGCAGCCTGGTCGACTGCGACTTCGGAATTGCGAATCACTCCCTTTTCGGCCCAGTAGCGGATGTCGTTGACCTCGTCGATCGACATCCAGATTCCCTTGTGATGGATGTGGTCGTACTCTTTCGACGCCTCCGACTCGATCTTGCGGGTGATGAAGCCGCTGACCGGAATCACGTCGTGCTGGTGGATGGCATCATCCTGCCCGGCGATCTTCAGCCACGGGAGCTCGACTTTCTCGATCGACAGGATGCTGCCGTACTCGGCCGTGCCGCCGCGTTTCAACGGGGCCTGCTCCTGAGCGACAAACACCTCACCGTGGCCGGCGGCGACAAGTTGTTCCAGCGCGCCCGGCGCGGCGACCGGGTACATGAACGGCTTGGCGTAGTCGTGTCCGAGGTTGTAGACCGAGAATACCTCGTCATCGATTGTGATCTTGAGCGTATGCTCGTTCCTGACGATGGCGACTTCGCCGGCATGCGACAGGGACGTCATCAGGAGCGTGGCCAATGTAATCCAACGCATGCGAGCCTCGTGAGTATCGAACGTGTGCCGTTGTGAGTCGATCATCGATTGAACCGGGGACTGACGCCGCCCGGCTCACCGTCGTCAGTCGTTGTGCAGTTGTCGCAACCGGGACGAGGTCCGCAGCATCCACTGGATGCGCTCGAACTCTTCGAGCCAGTCCTGCAGGATCTGGTCGGTGAGGGACAGGTCGGTGTTCAGTCCGATGGAGCAGGCCGCACCGCCGAGCGTGGCGATCAGGCTGCGGTACTTGGCCAGCGTGCGGTCGCCGGCCCGCCCGCAGAACTTGCCGTCCTCGCTGAGGAACACCACCGCCGGCACCCGGGCGCCGCCGCAAGTCTGCAGTTCGCCCGTGAGCTGCGCATCGTCGTCGCGGTCCCGGTAGCGAATGCGGATACGCGGGCAGGCCGCCGCAAAATGCTCGAACATCGGGCACTGGTTGATGCAGTCACCGCACCACGCGCCCGCCAGAACGAGCACCCGCATGTCGCGGGTCCACGACGACAGCAGCGCCTGCTGGACCGGCGTCAGCGAGATCGACGCGTGAAAGTCGTTCCAGCGCGCCCGCTGATCCGGCGTCGCGTACTTGGCCAGGAAGGCCGCATACTCCAGGCCGCCGTCAAACGCGCTCGCGAAATCGTACATCCTGAATCCTGAATCCCGGTTCCTGAATCCCGATCAGGCCACAGCTTGCACCATTCCTCGGCAACCTTCAACCCACGCGATGCAATCCGTAGACGCGCACGTCCACCCCCGGAGACCAGGCGACATGGTCGGCCGGGCGGTCCGGAACGGGGAGTTTATCGAGTGCGAGCATATTCGCGTCCCAACTCGTGATATCGGCGGCGCACACTTCGTAAGGTGGGTGATGCACCTGACCGGAGTACAGCGTGTCTTTGCGGAAGGCGAACAGGAAGTAACGCTCTATCAGAAAGAACTCGAGCGTGCCCGGATCATGCGCCACCCCGAGCGGTCCGTGCGGCGTGTACTTGAATGCCGTCGCCGTGGATGCGGGCGTCCGGCGGCGGTAAGACGTGTACGTGATCTGCCCGTTGGACCGATCGCGAGCAAAGCGCATGGTCGCCCGATGGTACGGCAGGTGGTAGGTGCACCGGGCGCCGATGACGGCCGGCCAGCAGTTCGCATCGAGCGAGTAGAACCAGACCCCGGCCCGCCCGTGGGCGTCGTAGACGTACGTGCGAACATTCAGCTCCAGGAAGTTCGAGAAGGGCGGGATCGGGGGGCACCAGACCGGGCGGATGTTTCGCATCTGGAACGGCACGATTCCAATCCACGCCGCGCCGTCGAACGTGTCGACGGTGAGTCCCGGCGGCAGCGTCCGCTGGATCAGTTCGGGAGCAACGCGCCAGTGCAGAAACAGCAGGTCCCGCCACGACTGGTGCATCCACTGCTGCTGATTCGGGCGGGGGCGGTCACGGGCGGCGAGCCGCTGGGAGTTCGTCGGAGGCACCGGCATTCGATTAGACTCTGTTCACCAGTTCGTGCAGGGTGACATGCCGAGCAGGGTGACACTCCCTGAGCATCGCAAAGGGTATGGCATCGCCGACGTCCCCATATTCCGGTCGACCGCAGTTTCGACCCACGCGCTCACGCAGTTTCTTCGTCCGTTCCCAACAGACCCACTATGCCAAACCCGGCCGATAAACTCATTCTCGGCTCGCGCTCTCCGCGACGGCTGGAACTGCTGTCGCTGCTGCTGCCGCGTGACCGGATCGAAGTGCGGGCGCCGTCCGATCCGTCAGAAGCCGGCTTTGACGATCTCACGGAAGTCGCGCAGATCGAACAGCGGCTGGCAGAGATCGCTCGTGCGAAGAACGTCGACGTGGCCACCCAACCAGCCTGCTCGGACTCGGCGATCCTGACGGCGGACACGACGATTGTCGGCGTTGGAGAGGACGGCCGACCCGCCGTCCTGGGGCAGCCCCCAGAGGATGACTCGTGGAAGGACGTGGTCCGCGACTGGTTCGAACGCTACTACCTGGGTGTGTGGCACACGGCGCTGACGGCCATCTGCCTGCGGACGCCGGATGGCCGTTTGCACGAGGCCCTGAGCCGGACGGAGATTCGGTTCCGGAGCGACGGCCGGGACTGGCTCGACTGGTACATCGCGACCGGCGAGCCGCGCGGCAAGGCCGGCGGCTACGGACTGCAGGGCGCGGCCGACCTGTTCGTCGAACGGATCATCGGCAGCCCCAGCAACGTCGTCGGGCTGCCGCTGCGCGAAACGGCGGCGCTGCTTCAGCGATGGGACGCGAGCCTGCGGCTCCGAACTATTCGTTGATCTTTCGCTGATAGAGACCGTTCAGGTCCTCCAACAGGGGGCCGAAATCGGTGCCTGAATCGCTGGCGCGTTTCTCGACGCCCTCGACGAACATCTGCAGTTGCCGGGGAGTCAGGTTGCTGCCTTTGCGCTCGACGTACGTCCCCAACGCCTCGGAATACAGGTCCGCGGGCGTCTCGGGGGAAACGAACAGCGGCACCAGGTCTTCAATGTTCCCGATGTTGCGCGCAACTTCCGTTCGCGAACTCAGGGGAGCCGCATCGTTCAGCAGGATCTTCTCCAGGACAACGGGAGCGTACTGCGACGATTCGGCCAGATAGGCCCCGACCGTCGCCTGCAGTTCGGGGTTCGTGGAATCGAGGTATCCGATGAGGTATTTTCCGGTGGAGTCCGGGCTTCCCAGGCTCAGCAGCCGAACATACTCGTCGTCCGAGTACATCTGCTGCTCATGTCCGGCCGCAATGCGCTCCAGTCCGATCTCATCGGACTGGGACGTCAATACCGTGGCGATCGGCTCCCGCACGCTGGCCCGCTCATCCTGCACCGCGTCGCGGAGGGTGCTGAAGATCAGTTGATGCCGGCGCATCTCGTATTCGAGCACGGGGTTTTCCATCGGGGCATTCGGGGCGCCGTACACTTCGTGATCCATCATCATTGAGGCCGCCCCCAACATTTCGGCCGCCCGCGCCGCCAGTGGCTCGCTGTCGCCTTTCACCAGTTCGGCCAGCAGCGGCAGCACGACATCCGGGTACTCGTCGCTCAGCTGCTGCAACGCTTTCAGGCGCTCTTCAACTGGCGCGCCATTGCGCACAGTGTCTTCAAGCTTGCTGATCGCCTCCCGATTCTGGTCGTAAAACGATTCCAGGAAAGGGTTTGGATTTGCGTAAGGATCGAAGGGTTCCGCGGCAGGCAACGATGAAGAACCCAACCATCCCAGTGCCAGCCAACCTACGACTTGGACAAGCATTTGGCGGTCCATGTTGATCTTCCTTATGAGACCCTGCACCCGGAGGCGCAATTATAGACGAACGCTGGCAGGTCGCCGTTCCAGAAATCCCGGTTCATTCACTTGTGATAGGGAGCGGAATCGTACGAGTAATTGTGCACCGGGCCGCTGCCGAGGGAATTGATGAAATCCACCGCCTCTCCCGTAATCGGCTTCGCCGACGGCCCATGTCCATTGAAGGCACCAGGCAGCGGGAATGTGAACTCCGGCCAATCGTCTCCTGAACCCGGCATGCCCAAGTCGCCGCCGGCGAGGTTCCAGGGCCATTGTTCGTCGCCGGCAAAACTCCCGTGATGAAACGAACCAGGTACGTACGTGCCCTGCGGGAAGAAATGCGACGCGTCGGCCCGATCGAACGAACTCGTTTTCCTCTGCCACAGGAGCCACGCGCGATCGACGTTGGCATGCAGCAGGAAGAACAGCGGATCTTTGGGCGACGTCACGCTTCCCAGCCAGCCGGAAATGT
>JAEUIG010000537.1 GCA_016795125.1 Planctomycetaceae bacterium
GATCGGAAGCTCGCGATCCGAGCCGCGAAATCCGAAATCGGCCACAGTTTAGCCGCAGCTCACGGGGGAGCGCTGTCCCGCGGCAGTGCGTCCTTCATTCCTTCAGATGCACCGGCGTCCATTCTTAGCCGGCGTGCCGCCGTTCGTCTCGCCCATCACCATTCCGACGGCTGCGAGTCGCCGAAGGTTGATGTGGAATTCTGAAGGATTCTACAAGTCCCAGTACGCTTCAGCCTCGGGGCCCGTAACACGTCAGTCCGCCCGCGTCCGGGTCGATCGGTTGCTTCTGACGCCCATGCAGGGGTATGATCTCGTCTAGCACTTCTATTGTTTCTTGATTGCCGATCGCTTTTTTTTGACGGCATTCTGCTTTCGGGCTTCTCATCACTGCTTTCCGTTTGCTGTTCGCTGACTTCCAACTGCCGCATTCGTGCGCTGGGAGGCTCGCTTGACAGCGTTTGTGATCGGGACACTGCTCCCCTGGCTGCTCGTTCTGGTGGGCGGCTGGCTGCTGCTGCAACTCGTCCGTCAGAACGGCCGGATTCTGCTGCGCCTGGAAGCAATCGAGCAGCGCATCCCTCCGCGTCCCGGCACATCCGGTGGTCCGCCTGCGCAGGGACTGCCGGTCGGTTCTCCCGCGCCGGAGTTCGAACTGCCCGATCTGCAGGGACGTATTCACAAGCTGTCCGAATTCCGGGGACGCGATCTCCTGCTGATCTTCTTCAACCCCGGCTGTGGTCATTGCTCACGCATGACGGCCGATCTGGCGGCGCTGCCTCCCGACGGAAGCCGCACCAGCGCCGTCCCGATCGTGGTGTCGACCGGGGATGTCGCCGAGCATCTCAAACTGGTGGAGCAGCATGGCATCCGCTGCCTGGTGCTCCTGCAGAGTCGACGGGAGGTGGCTGACCGGTATCGGGCTCACGGAACGCCGATGGGGTACCGGGTGGACGCCGCAGGACGGATCGCCAGCGAACTGACCATCGGCGCCGAATCGCTCCTCAGCCTGTCGGCACACAGTGCATCTGGCGGTCACGCGCCGGGCGCGTCCAGGAACGGATCCTCGCACAAGCCTGCGCCCGATCCCTCGCTGGCCCGCAGTCAATTGAATCGCAACGGTCTGAAGGCCGGCGCCGTCGCACCGGAGTTCACGTTGCCGCGCATCGACGGCGGCGAGCTGTCGCTGGCCGATTTCCGCGGTCACCAGACCCTGCTGGTCTTCTCCGATCCCGATTGCGGGCCATGCGACGAACTGGCGCCCCGGTTACAGTCGCTCCACTCGGAACACGCGGATCTCAAAGTCCTGATGATCAGTCGCCGCGATATGGACGCCACGCGCGACAAAGCCGCCACGCTGGGACTCACGTTTCCCATTGCGATGCAGAAGCAATGGGAGCTGTCCCTGAAGTATGGCATGTTCGCCACGCCAATCGGCTACCTCGTTGATGAGCAGGGAGTGCTGCAGAGCGACGTGGCAGTGGGAGTTGAGCCGATTCTGCAATTGGCCGGTGTTTCCGCCGCGGCAGCGACCGGCGCTGCGGAACCGTTGCTTGCGACCGGGCAGTTGGTGCCCGCTCAATAACGTGCAATACAGGAACATTACGCCCCCCAAAGGCGTGATACCGTCTGAGGCCCATCCACTCACCCCAGCAGAAGCGAGGCACCGCGATGGCCAATTATTTCGACGAGTTCTCTAAGGTGATCGGCGAGGGATCGATTCCACGGCGTGAGACGCTGCGGCGTCTGGGACTGGTCATCTCGGGTGCGGTTCTCGGTCCTCTCGGAATCGAGTATGCGCGGGCCAGCCATAAGTCGCCGAGACAGGACGATCCCTGCAAGGCCTTCTGCAAGTGCAGCCACGGCAGGCAGCAGGACCAGTGCATCAAGGCCTGCAAAGCCTGCGGTAAAAACCCCGCCAGGCTCGCGGGCACCTGCGGAGACTACTACTGCTGCAGCGAAGGAACGACGCCCTGCGGAGGTTACTGCACGGACGTGGCCAGCGACACGAACAACTGTGGCGCGTGCGGCAACCCGTGTTCGCCTGCCGGCGACAACGAATATGTCGTCTGCGTCGCCGGAGAGTGTGAGTACGCCTGCAATTACGGGGCGACCGATTGCAGCGGGGCGTGCAGGTACCTCGATTCAGATGCGGGCAACTGCGGAACGTGCGGGAACGCCTGCCCGGAAGGCACGCCCTACTGCGTCTACGGCGCATGCAGCGAATGCTACTACGGTCAGTCAAACTGCGGGAACGGCTGTGTCGACGTTTTGTACGATCCCAGCAACTGTGGTGCTTGCGGCAACGTCTGCGGAAGCTCCCAGTACTGCTATTACGGATACTGCTACGACTACTATTACTACGGCGGCGGCGGGTGGGGTGGCGGCGGGTGGTATGGCTACGGGTGGTATTAGGCCAGCCGCGGTCGCCCGTTGCCGGCAGCATGTCCGGGGCCGAACTGCGGCCCCGCGACGGCGGCCCTGGTATTGAGATTTGAGTCGAAGCCAGATGGAGGGATCGCCCTCAGCCGGGCGCTCATCGTAGCTGCGGACAGACGGCGATGATCGCCGTGAGACAGGCCCGTCGTCCAATTCCCCTGCCAGCGGAAGTGCCCATTGCTCACCGTGCGAAGAGCGCGGATCTCGGCTCTCCGCTTAACGCAGAGGGCAAGTGGCGGCGCCCTCCGGATCGCAGGTGGGGCATTCTCGGGGCCGCTCGCAGCGCAGCCCTTTCGAAGTCCCGACATGGACGGACCGTCAGGACCGGCATCGTAGCGTTTGATCCGGAGCCATCGCGCCGGAATCCTGGAATAGCCCAACCAGGAGCGTGCCCGCAGCGCGCGCTCCGCGATGCGGGCAGACTGCGATATGCGTCGTAGTACACGCCGCCAGTTTCTCGCAGTCTGATCCCGCCATCGACGACATCAAATCCGTCGAGACTCAGACGACGCGCACATTCTCCGCGCGCGGACCCTTCGGACCGCGGCCGGCGTTGTACGACACCCGCTGTCCTTCCCGAAGGTCCTCGTAACGGGTGCCTTCGACGTTCGACATGTGGAAAAACAGGTCGTTGCCGTCGCCGGTGTCGATGAATCCGAATCCCTTCGCCGTCAGTTTCTTGATCTTGCCTTCAGCCATACTCGCAGTCCTCAGAAAAACCGGCCGAGCTTGGGATCCGGATGCAGTGCCGCACAAGGCGCTGCGAAGAAACTCCGGTCACAGGACTACGGTCGAATTCGATATGTCGCTTTACTCCGCACG
>JAEUIG010000642.1 GCA_016795125.1 Planctomycetaceae bacterium
GACCTCGACAGCTTTGGCCGCGTCTTCGACGTCCACCCCCCGCGCGTGAAGCTCGAAGTCGACCGCACCCGCATTCCCGAAATCCTGTCGCAACTCCTCAGTCGCTACCCCATCGAAGACGTCGGCGTCCAGGACCGCCCACTGGAGGAGGTCATCGCGGAAGTGTTTACGGCGAAGGAAGTGGGTAGTGGATAGTTGGTAGTGGGTAGCGACAAATCGGCCATCATTGCCCTAGCATTCGCCCCCACCGTTCCGCTGACTACACTCTCACTTGCAGAAAAGTCTTCCCATCGACCGCCGCCCCTTCCTACCCACTTCCAACTATCCACGACCCACTATGACGGATATGCACGACCTGACCCGCAAGCTTCAGAACGACAATGGCACGAAAATCGTGCTGCTGGTGGCCGATGGTCTGGGCGGCCTGCCGCTGGAGCCGGGTGGCAACACGGAACTGGAATCGGCTCGCACGCCGAACCTCGATGAACTCGCCCGCAAAGGGACGCTCGGACTAAGCATCCCGGTGAAGCCGGGAATCACGCCGGGCAGCGGGCCCGGGCACCTGGGCCTGTTCGGTTACGATCCGCTCAAGTACCAGATCGGCCGCGGCGTGCTGGAGGCGCTCGGCATCGACTTTGAGCTGGGGCCGGACGACGTCGCCATCCGCGGCAACTTCTGCACGCTGGACGCTGCCGGCAACATCAGCGATCGCCGCGCCGGGCGCATCAGCTCTGAAACGGGCGTGCCGCTGTGTGAGAAGCTGAACAGGATCAAGATTCCGGGCGTCGAAGTCTTCGTCCGGCACGTCAAAGAGTACCGGATGGTGATCGTCTTCCGCGGTCCGGGTCTCGGCGGCGATGTCGACGATACCGATCCGCAGCAGACCGGAGTTCCGCCGCTGGCGCCGGTCGCCCGGACTCCAGGTTCGCAGAAGACCGTTGAAGTCGCGCAGGAGTTTCTGAAGCAGGCCCGCACCCTGCTCGCGAACGATGCGCCGGCCAACTTTCTGACGATGCGGGGCATCGACAAGCAGCCGGAAATTCCGACGTTCAAGGAGGTCTACGGACTGCGGGCGGGGGCGATCGCCGTCTACCCGATGTATCGCGGCCTGGCGCGGCTCGTGAGCATGGACGTCCTCGACGCCGGCCAGACCCTCGGCGACCAGACCGCGCGCCTCAAGGCCGCCTGGAACGATTACGACTTCTTCTTCATCCACTTCAAGTACACCGACTCGACCGGCGAGGACGGCAACTTCGACGCCAAGGTCGAGCGGATCGAAGAACTCGATGCCGCCATCCCCCAGATCACCGCACTCAATCCCGACGTGCTGATTGTGACCGGCGACCACAGCACGCCGAGCAAGATGCGCTCGCACAGCTGGCACCCGGTCCCCACGCTGCTGGCGGCCGACAATTGCCGCTCCGACGACTGCACGGCCTTCGGCGAGCGAGATTGTCTCCGCGGCGGCCTCGGCCAGTTTGAAGCCAAGTACCTGATGCCGATGGCCCTGGCGCACGCCGGCCGGCTCGACAAGTTCGGAGCGTGAGTCCTTGCGCCGGATCGCGTATGATCCGCCGCGAGAACTGGTTGTCGGTGGTCAGCGATCGGTTGCCGGTAACGGCAGGTAGCGGCTGTCAGCCTTCAGCCGAGGGGAATCCCAATTCGGCGTTCAGGTTTTCCCGCGTGCGTCGAACAACCATAAACGATCAACCATCAACCCTCTGAATCCCGAATCCTCTCGACGCATGAGCACCGCAATTCCCACACCGCCGGCCGCTGATGACAAGACCGTCGAGCGAGTCGTGCTCGTCTCGTTCCCGAAAATCGTCTTCCTGTGGCCGTCGTACGTCGCCGCTCTGATCGCCGCGCTGTACATGTCGCTCTCCGGTGAAGTCCCCCAGGTGGATGTCGCGGAGACGATGCCCACCCAGGCCATCATGGGCTGGATGTTCCTGATCGTCCTGTCGATCAACCTGGTCGTGCTCTCCTTCGACTTTCCCCGCGCGACCTCGCTGGTGATCTTCTTTGTGCTCGCGACAATCGCACTCGCGCTGTGGCTGGTCGCCGTCAAGTTCCCCACCTTCATGCCGATCCTCGGCAGGTGGATCACCTCCATTCAGCCGGAAGCCAATGCGACTTTTTACTGGTTCTTCTTTGCCGTCCTCAGCATCATTTACCTCGCCGTCATCTTCGAAACCCGCTTTGACTACTGGGAAGTGCGCGGCAACGAACTGCTGCACCATCACGGCATGCTCAGCAACATGGAGCGCTTCCCGGCCCCGCAGCTGAAGATCGACAAGGAAATCAACGACATCTTCGAGTTCCTGCTGCTCGGTTCCGGCCGCCTGATCCTGCACCCGAGCAACGAACGCCGCGCGATCGTGCTGGAAAACGTGCTGTGGATCAACGGCAAGGAAAAGCAGATCACCGACATGCTCGGCACCCTGCAGGTCGAAGTCCGCACCGACCGCCCGTCTTGACTCAAAGCGGCGGCACGTGCAGCGTCACAACTCAGAATCAGGGTGCCACTGGCTCTGCCAGTGCGATGCAAGTTCGGTGTCCAGCATGAATTGCACTGGCGAAGCCAGTGGCACCCAACCCGAACGCTTTGCTATGACGCTGCCCTAGTAAACGCCTTCGCAGCGTCAGCCCTGCCCGCCGGAGCGGACGGCAAAGTGCCGCGGCAAACCGGCGTGAATCAGGAAGCGGCCCGACACCGCGTCCGACAGCTTCGGCAGCTGGTCGCACAGCCGTTTGAGCAACCGGTCCAGCTGTTCGTGGCGTCCGTCCGGACCCGGGCTGCTCAGCTCGAACACGTCCGCCAGCCGCACTGCGTTCAGCAGCGACAGCGCCAGCCGCTGTTCGGGGCTGCGCACGGCCTGCGACTCGCTCCGCGGCAACTGGTCGACATGCTCGGCAATGGCGGCAATCTGGAAGCCAATCGATCGCGGATTCGTCTCGTCCGTCAGCAGCAGGTCGAGGACCGTCGGCAGCTGCAGCGACGCCAGGTACCGCGACCGGTACGTCATCACGCTGTCGGCCGTCTGCAGCACTGACTCCAGGATGGGAAACTCCTGCATCACCGGTTCGCACAACGTGGAACGGAGCAGCATGGCCGTCTGCCACGCCCGTTCGATCCGCCGGCCCAGGTCGAGGAACCGCCACCCCTGGGTCCGCGTCATGCTTTCGCTGACCAGCCCGGCGAACGCCAGCAACTCTCCGATGACTTCGTCGAGCAGGCCGAGCACTTCGGTCGCATCCGGGGCGCGGGCGGCATCCGGCCGGCGGCAGGCCTCGTCCACGCGGCGGATCGTCCGCCACATGTCGATCGCCAGCCGGTCGCGAACCGTCGAGGCCAGCCGGACCACCTCGTTGACCGTCGACCGCAGGCTTCGCGGCAGCCGCGTATCGAACACCGCCAGCGGCAACGCCTCGCGGATGTCCGGCAGCACTCCGGACAACTCGCTGACGACATAATCCGGCTCGATCTGCCCCTGCTCGGCGAGCGCCCGCAGCAGCGGCAGTTCTTCGGCCGCATGGTCCCATTCGTTCGACAGCGCCGACAGCGTCGTGCGGAGCAGTCGCGCGGCCCCTTCCGCCCGTTCCACGCTGCGGCCCAGCCAGTACAGGTTGTCGGCGACGCGGCTCGGCAACTCCGCCCCGCTGCGACGGAGGGCGAGCGCCTCATGCTGCGACGGCAGCAGGCTCACCTGCTCGATCGGGCCCTGCGACTGCACCCACAGGTCCTGGCTCCGTTCGCCCGAAGTCATCGCATCGTCGAGAATCCGCGAATCGGCGCTGACCCGCGCGAGCGCCCCCGGCAGCGCCGTGTAGCCCTCGCCCGCCGCCACCAGGAACGTCCGTACGGCGAGGTGCCACGGCTGCGGACCGGACGCGCTCCACACCGGCGCCGTCGACCGGACGACGGTTTCCTGTGCGACGTATTTGTCTGGAGTCGCCCGCAGGCGCGCAATCAGTTCGGCCCGTTCCGCCGCGCTCAGCGACGCCGGGTACACCGGCGGCGACTCGCCGGTCCGGAACGCCGGTCGAATCAGCAACTGGTCCAGATGTTTCAGGACATGCTGGAATTGTTCCGGCTGTCCGCACCACCAGGTTCCGACAGACGGGATTCGGAGTTCGTCGCCGAGCAGCGCCTTGGCAATCTTCGGCATGAACGCCAGCCAGATCGGCGATTCGACCAGCCGGCTGCCAAGCGGATTCAGCAACGAGACATTGCCCGTCCGCACGACTTCCAGCAGGCCCGGTACGCCGGACATCGAGGCCGGATTGAGTTCGACCGGATCGCAATCTTCGTCGTCGAGCCTGCGGAACAGGACCTCGACCGGCAGCAGGCCGCCCAGTGTCTTCAGCATCACGCGGTTCTCGCGCACGGCGAGGTCGCCGCCTTCCGCGAGCGTGTACCCGAGATACCGCGCCAGGTACGCATCCTCGAAATACGACCGGCTGCTGGGACCTCGCGTCCACAGGGCGATGCGGGGATTGTCCTTGAACCGCGTGGCCAGTTCCCGCAGTGTTTCCTGCAGCTGAATGTAAAACGGCGCGAGCCGCTGCACCCGGCACTGCCGGAACGCCGCTGGCAGCATCCGCGCCGTGACTATGCGGCTTTCAAGCACGTAGCCCAGTCCGAACGGAGCGCGTGTCCGTTCTCCCGTTACCCACCAGGTGCCGTCCGCAGCCCGGGCCAGGTCCGCCGCGTACAGATGCAGATGCCGTTTCAGTCCGGTCTGCAGCCCTTCGTAGGCGGGGAAAAAGCCTGGATGGCCGAATAACAGGTCCGGCGGAACGATCTTGTCCTTGAGCAGTCGCTGCGGGCCAAACAGGTCCCGCAGGATGAGGTCCAGCAGCGTCGCCCGTTGCTGCAGAGCCTCCGTTAGCGACACCCACTCCTGTTCGTTGACCACCATCGGGATCGCGTCGAGGACCCACGGACGCGATTTCGCGCCGGCGTCGTCGAGCGGGTTGTAGGTGACGCCGTGACTGGTGATCTGCCGTTGCGCCTGCTCCCAGCGGCGCGACAGCTCGCGGGCGCCGAGCGAATTCACGTTCCCGGCGAGCGTGCGCCAGTGCGGCCGCAACTCTCCCTCGGCGGTGACGGCTTCGTCATATCCGCCGGTGGGTCGATAGCCAGAGAAGACCGGAGCGGCATGCGAGGCGCGGGGATGGTCGTTCATCGACGTCAGACAGTC
>JAEUIG010000679.1 GCA_016795125.1 Planctomycetaceae bacterium
TGTGGACGCCTTCTGCCGCGACCACGGCCACGGCGTCGACGACTTTTTCCGCAATGCCGCCATCGACGGGCTGGATGAAGCGTGCGAGGACATGCGGCCAAACTCGCGATTTCTGCAGGCCCTCAATGCCCGCGCACGCAACCCGGCGGTCAGGTACTCGCTTCTCTTGGGAACGGGAGGCCCGTTGACGGAAGACGAGCTGGCGGAACTGCGATCCGCTGTCGCGGCGGCGATCGATCAAAACCGGCTGACCCGGTTGTTCGGTCCCAGGGTTACGGAGCCGCTGTCGGACTTCGACGAAGTTCTCCGAGAGATGGGAGACGGCGCCGTGGCCGTCAAGCGGGCGCGTCTTGAGGGTGTCGACGACACTGTGCTGCTGGAGTTTTCGCATCTGACGATCACCCGGGATGCGTCCGAACCGCAGGCGCGGGAACTGATTGAGGCGATTCTGGAGCGGCTCAAGGGGAAAAGTGTGACAGAGTAGAAGGGTGAAAGGGTCGAAGTGTGACGATCCGAATGCCCGACTCTTCGACTCTTTCACCCGTCTACCCTTTTACTCTTCAGCCGTTCTACCCCTTCGACTTTTGCGGTCTCGACAGGCGACGCGGAACGCGTCACAATCGTGGCCCGAACATTGAACCCCGGACGATACTCCCGACGATTGCCATGGACCATTCCCACGCCGCCCCCTCTGCTGAAGCCGGCGACCAGCCGCTGTTCACCGCCGCCGAGATCCGCGAATTCGACGCGGACGACGTCGAGGCCGGCAAGAACCTCTGCAAGATGCTGTCGCTGTTCTTCTTCTACACCGTCATCGTGATGGGGCTGTCGACGTACATCACGTACTCGTGGGTCTCGGGCTGAGTCGCGCAGTGGTCTGCGGACTCCTCTGCGAGTCAGCATCGCCTTAACTTGCTGACCCCGATAGGGGGTCAAATCTAATAGCCGGCGGTTGAGCGCAGCGACACCGCCGGGAAACGTCTCTTGTTGAGCGTTGCATCCCGGAGGGATGCCAGCCAAACGAGCGACGGCTGTCATCCCTTCGGGATGAGATCATTTTTGGGCGCGGCGTCCCGGTGGCGTCGCTGCGCTCAGCCACCGGCCACAGGATACGACCCCTTGCGGGGTCAGCGGATCAGGTCCTCATGATCCCGGCACTGACTCGAGTTGCCAGTGCCAATGTCTGACGAATTGGGATCGCCTGACCTGCAGGACTCAACGAAACAGCCACGGAGATTGCTCTCCGTGGCTCGCTGTATTTATGGGAATCTGAACCGCAGGGTTCAGTGGGTGTGGTCCGGGCACTGGCACTTGCCGGGTTCGCATTGGCACTGGCCCGCTTCACAAGTGCATTCCTTGCCGCAGGTGCACTTGTCGTTGCCGCAGCCGCCGTGCTTGTGACAGCAGGAACCGTGGCTGCAGGTCCCGTGTTCGTGGCTGTGGCTGTGCATCACAGCTCCCTGGTACGACCGACCGTTAATCGTCAGGACCAGCTTGGCCGTCGCCCCTTCGCGATGGAGGGCGTTGTGGGCCTGTCCGTCGGCGGAAACGAACAGCGACGCTTTGCCCGCCGCGTCGGTCTCCGTCGGCGAGGCGGTCAGCGGATACTGCGCCGGCTGGCCGTCGACCACAACGTTCAGCGTGATTTCACCCGCGTCGATCGGCACCGCAACTGCGGCCGCACCGTCGAGAATATAGACGCCGAGCTTGCCACCGTCCTGGTGGACCACTTCGGCGTGATACTCGTCGCTTCCGAGTTCGATCAGGTCACCGCCATGCGGACCGTGGTCCGCATGTGCGTGCTCATGGTCGTGTCCGGCCTGCGAAGTCACCGTCGATGCCGGAGCCGGTCCGCCGCCGCAGCCGCTGAGGGTGAACAGGAAGATGCCCAGCAGAGCCGGATACGCGGGATGGATTCGGACGGACATGGGAACGCTTTCTTGGCAAGTGATTTTGATGTCCACGGCGCGCAGCGCCGCAGGTGGGTTGTGTGCCGAACAGACAGCACGCGCTGCCCGGTTGCTTGTGGGAGCGCGCGAAAACAAGCTGTACTGACAATCTGAGCGCACCCGTCACGCGGCTGTTACGGCGAAATCGGCGGCGGGCTGGGGCCGCGAATCACCGCCGGTTCTTTGCGAACGCGCACGGTTGCGGTTAAAACGGGCACAAATTCGACGAACCCGCAGGACTGGATTGCATGCAGAATCTGTACATTCGCCACCGTCACGCCGTGACGGCCCTGTTGGTCCTCCTGGCCATCGGACAGGTCACGGTCGGCGCCGCGGACCCGGCGGATCGCCAGACCGAAAACGTCGTCCTGATCACGTTCGACGGCTTCCGCTGGCAGGAGATGTTTACCGGCGCGGATGAATCGTTCATCAACAAGGAGTTTGGCGGCGTCCGCGAGATCGAGGCCACGCGTGACGCCTATTGGCGCCCGACTGCCGAAGAGCGGCGCGCAACCTTGCTGCCGTTTTTCTGGTCGACGATCGCGACGCAGGGACAGCTCTACGGCAATCCCGAACAGGAATCGGTGTCACGCGTTACGAACGGTCACAATTTCTCCTATCCGGGCTACAGCGAGATCCTGATCGGATACGCCGATCCCTGGGCCGATTCGAACGACAAGCGGCCCAACCCAAACGTCACCGTGCTGGAATGGCTGAACAACCAGCCGGCCTGTCACGGACGCGTCGCGGCGTTTACCTCCTGGGATGTGTTTCCGTTCATCATCAACGAGGAACGTAGCGGAATCCCGGTCAACGCCGGCTGGGAACCGCTGCCGCGCGAACCGGCAGGTGAATCGCTCAACCTGATTGCCGCGGAGCTGCCGCACGTCTGGGCCGGAGTGCGGTACGACTACTTCACGTTTCGCGGGGCGGAAGAGTGTCTGAAGCACGACCAGCCCCGGGTGCTGTATGTCTCGTTCGGGGAGACGGACGACTGGGCCCACGGCCGCCGCTACGACCTGTACCTGGAATCCGCCCAGCGGACCGACCACTACGTCCGACGCTTATGGGAACTGGTGCAGTCGCTGCCGCAATACGCCGGTAAAACGTCGTTCGTCCTCACGACCGATCACGGCCGCGGCGAAACCCGCGAGAACTGGATCAGCCACGGGGACGAGCACGCCGGCTCCGACCAGATGTGGATCGCCGTGCTGGGGCCCGACACCGACGGCGGCCCGGTTCCGGCCGGGACGGTCACCCAATCGCAGGTGGCGGCGACGGTCGCAGCCCTGCTGGGGGAGGACTACAATGCGGCAGTTCCCCAGGCGGCCCAGCCGCTCCCGGGAGCGATCAGGTCGGAATGAGTCCGAGCGGCGCTGATGCCGCATGACGGCGGCATCCAGGATGACGGTATGGCTTCGCAGTCCGCGACAATTGAAGAACTCCGCTGGCAGAAGTTCCCGGTGCTCAATGACGGGTTCGTCTGCCTCGTGGACTGCATGGGGGACGACGCCTCCGTCGTGCAGGCCGCCCGCGTCAGTTACGGCGCCGGCACGAAGCATACCTCGGATGACCGGACCCTCATCCGCTACCTGATGCGGCATCGGCACACGACGCCCTTCGAAATGGCGGAGATCAAGCTGCTGGTGCGCAGCCCGATGGACTGCTGGCGGCAGTGGATTCGGCATCGCATGGCGAACGTCAACGAGTACAGCACGCGGTACTCGGTGGCGATCGACTCCATGCAGACGACCGAACCCGACGCCTGGCGGTCGCAGTCGACCAGCAACCGCCAGGGGAGCGCCGGACTGCTGCCGGCGGATGTCGGCGAGAAGTTGACGGCGACCGAGCGGGAATTCCAGTCGGCGGCCGAGCGGTTGTACCAGGAGCGGCTCGAGCAGGGCGTCGCCCGAGAGCAGGCGCGCAAGGACCTGCCGCTCAGCACGTATACCGAAGCTTACTGGAAGTGCGACCTGCACAACCTGCTGCATTTCCTCGCGCTGCGCATGGACTCACACGCGCAACTGGAGATTCGGCAATACGCGACGACGATCGGCGAGAGGATTCTGCAACCGCTGTTTCCCACGGTCTGGGAAGCGTTCCAGGATTACCGGATGCAGGCGCTGATGCTGACGCGGCTGGAAATCGGCGTCATCAGCCGGCTGGCTGCCAGCGGGCGAACTCCGCCCTACGCGAACGACGATTTTCTCGAAGCACAGGACGAAGCTTGGAAATCGCTGCAGCGGAGCCGGGAACGGGACGAGTGCCGTGATAAGCTGGTGCGGCTGGGACTAATGAAAGAGTAAGGTGGGATGTGCCCACCATTGGTGCAAGCTGAGCGGCGGGGATTAACTCCGCCGCTCGTCCACACGAAGGCAATCATTCCTCGATGGCAACGGACACACCGGCCCCCACGGCCAAGCAGCAGATTCGTGAACAGGCGCATGCGGCCCGGCGTGCCCTGCCCGACAAGGACGAGCGCAGCGCCCGGATCATGCAGCGCGTGCTGGCGTTGCCGGAGTACGAACGGGCTCGGACCGTCTTGTTTTACATCGATGTCCGCGCCGAGGTTCGAACGCGTGCCGCACTGCCTGACGCGCTCGCCAGCGGCAAGCGGGTCGTGGTCCCATGGTGCAATGCGCACGGCGAACTGGAGCTGTTCCGGCTGGAATCGATGGACGAACTCGAACTGGGGATGTACCGCATCCTCGAGCCGAGGGTTGAACTCCGCGAGTTGCCGGAGAAGCAGGTTGCGCCGCACGAGCTCGACCTGATTCTCGTTCCCGGAGTGGCGTTCGACAGAACCGGCGGTCGCACCGGCCACGGCAAGGGTTATTACGACAAGCTGCTGCAGCACGCGCGGCCCGACGCGCCGCTCGTCGCGCTGGCATTCGAATGCCAGTTGTTCCCCGAAATACCGATGCACGCGCACGACATCTACATGGACCGGATCGTGACGGAGGACGCCGTGCACGAGGGACGGGGACGGGAATGAGGGGATTTTGGATTTGCGATTTCGGATTTTGGATTGACGAGTAAGTTCGATTGTCTTTCCCCAAAATTCGATCAGCGCGTGGACGGAATGCGCGCGGCGTGACGAGTGATCTGAGCGAAACAATCCAAAATCGAAAATCCAAAATCCAAAATCGATAATTCCCCTGTGCCGGCGCTCATTGACGACACGTACGCCGAAGCCTTCCGCAGCATTTACGCGGAAATCCTGGTGACGGCCCGCGACCGCGCCTGGCTGGAGCACGCCGTCAACGCGGCGACCGGCCACGCCAGCAGCACGATCCTGTGCGACTGCGAAGCGGGTGTGGAGCGCTGGATCGATCCGCAGACATCGAACGAAGAGCCCACTCCTGACGGGCGGCCCGGAGCAGTGCTGCAGTTTCACGTTCCCCGGTTCCGGAAAGACCGCGAACCGGCGCTCGAACGCGCGCTGCTGGCCCGCATCGCACAGAACATCCTGACCTGCCCGACGACCGCCTGCTTCAACCGGATCGACAGCGACACGTACTACAAGCTGGGTCGCAAAATTGCGCTGTTCGGCGACGGGCACCAGTTCCGCGACCAGCGGTTCGGCCGTCGTGTCTGGGTCATCCCCACCATGATGGGAGAATTCGTCCTCGACCGGCGGTTCGGATTCCGTGACGGCATCATGGGCGGAAACCTGTGGTTCATGGCCGAATCGGTGGATGCGGCCTTGCTGGCGGCGGAGAACGCGCTGCAGGGTGTCCGCGAAACGCCGGGCGTCATCGCCCCGTTCCCCGGCGGCGTTGCGGCGAGTGGCTCCAAGGCCGGCAGCCGGTATTCGTTCCTGTTCGCCAGCACGAATCACCCGTTCTGCCCGACGTTGCGAGACAAACTGGGCGCCGAGTCGCAGGTCCCCGACGGCGTGCGCTCGATCTCCGAGATCATCATCAACGGACATGATCTGGAGACGGTCAGTCAGGCGACGCATGCCGCAATCGCGGCGTGCGTCAACACTCCCGGACTGCGGCAAATCTCCGCCGGAAACTACGGCGGGCGGCTGGGGAAGAACTTTGTCTATTTGCGCGGCGAGAATGCATCGCGCGGGTGACGCTGCGTAACCGCCAGCGGCGTCGGTGAGCGGGTGAGAACTGACGACTTATGATCTGGTCTGATCTTCGCCGACATGCGCCGCAGGTGGACATGCTCCGCCGCGCCGTGCAACGCGGGCGGATCGCGCATGCGTTTCTGTTTCTGGGTCCCGAAGCGATCGGCAAGCGGCTCGTCGCGCAGCGTGTCGCGCAGAGCCTCTTCTGCCAGAGAGTTCCTGATGAAGAACTGGATGCGTGCGGCGCGTGTTCCGCCTGTCGGCAGGTGCGGGCCGGCACTCATCCCGACCTGCTCACTGTCGCCTGCCCCGAAGGCAAACGCGAACTGCCGATCAAGCTGATTCTCGGCGAGGAAGAAAGCCGCGGTCGGGAGGGGCTGCTGCACGACCTGTCGCTGCATCCGATGTCGGCGACGCGGCGCATTGCCATCATCGACGACGCCGACAAAATGAACGAGGAAAGCGCGAACGCCCTCCTCAAAACGCTCGAAGAGCCTCCGCCCGGCGCCATCCTGTTTCTCATCAGTCCGTCGCTGGAAACCCTGCTGCCGACGATTCGCTCGCGCTGCCAGAAGCTGCAGTTCGCGCCGCTGACGGACGACGAACTGGCCGGCCTGCTGGTGGAACTCAACTGGGAGCAGGATCGTTCGGCGGCGGATGCAGTTGCCGCACTCAGCGAAGGGAGCCTGGCAACGGCGAAGCAACTCCTGGATCCCTCGCTGCGCAAGTTGCGTGACGATCTGCTCGCGCGATTGTCGCAGACGCAGTTGTCGAGCGCGACGATGGCCGACGGCATCATCTCGCTGATCGACGAGATCGCATCCGATGTTCCGGGACAGCGTCAGGTGGCGTCGTGGCTGCTGCGGTTCGCGATCGACTTCTACCGGCTGGTGATCGAGCAGGGGCTGTCGGGCGCCGAGGCGGGTCCGGCCTGGCAGGCATTGCTTGTGCGAGCGGGAGGAGATCCGGTGGCTGCCGCCGATCTGGCCGCAGCGGCCATTGATCGTTGTGTGCTGGCCGACCTGCATATCCAGCAGATGATGCCGGTGCCGCTGTGCCTCGAAGGCTGGTGCGACGACCTGTCGCGGATTCATCGCGGCGGAGCGGCGCTGCTGGCGTGAGCGAAGGGAAAAGCACGAGGGAACAGAGGGAACGGAATAGGCCGCAGAGAGACCTGATGACGCGTCCGGAAGAGTGAACCACGGAATACGCGGAAGGCGCGGAAAGAAGACGTGAGACCGTAAATGACCGCCACCGTGGACTGAGGTTCGATTGACCCTCTGCTTATTCGCGTCGCTTCGCGTTCGTTCGCGGTTCCCATTGCTTCGGTCGCCGGCGTAGGCCAATGACGGCGGCGAAATTCAAGCCGTGTCGCATCGTTCCTCGCTGACCGGTATACTCCGATCGATCGGTCGGACGTGCTGCTCGGTCATGCTTCGCATGACGTCGGACACTCGACAGAAGTCATCCAATGCCTGCCCGTTACGTGGTTCGCTACGGCGCGATGCGCCACCTGGGAGAGTTCTCGACCCGCGATGCGGAGTTCGCGCGCGGCGCCCAGGTGATCGTGCGCAGCCACCGGGGAACCGAATGGGGCGAGATCCTCTGCGCGGCGACCGATCGCACGCGGGAGTATCTCAATTCGCAGGACGCCACCGGCAAGATCATGCGCGGGGCGACGCCCGACGACGAACGGCTGCGCGACGATCTCGTCCGCCGCGAGCAGGACTCGTTCCTCGGGGCGCGCGATGAGATCGCGTCGCGGCACATGGCGATGCAGCTCGTCGATGTCGAACTGCTGTTCGGCCTCGAAAAGATCGTCTTCTACTACACCGCTGAAGGCCGCGTAGATTTCCGCGAGCTGGTCAAGGCCCTCGCCAAGCGGTTCCAGTCGCGGATCGAAATGCGGCAGATCGGCATCCGCGACGAAGCCAAGCTGCTCGCGGACTACGGCGACTGCGGCAAGCCGACCTGCTGCAACACGTTCCTGCAGCAGATGCCGCCGGTCTCGATGAAGATGGCCAAACTGCAGAAGGCCACGCTCGACCCGACCAAGATCTCCGGGCGTTGCGGCCGCCTCAAATGCTGCCTGCGGTACGAGTACGACACCTACGAAGAGCATCGCCGCGCCTTGCCCGGAGTCGGCAAGTTCGTGATGACGCGCGAAGGCCAGGGACGCGTGATCGCGCAGGAAGTTCTGGCCCGCAAGGTGCTCGTCAAATTCGACGATGACCGGCGGCTGCTGGTCGATGAAAAGGACGTGCTGACCGTCGTCGGGGGAGGCGGCGCGCCGGCCGCCGAACCGAAGGAAACCGACGACGCGGCCGACAACTGATCGGCGGGGTTCAACCCCGCCGCTCCGGATGCGTGCCGGACGCCAACCGGATTCTGCAGCAAAAACTTGCCCTGAGATTTCGTTACGGTGTATATTAAGAACCGGTTGAGGCCGATCTGATTCCAGCGCCGGGAGCGGCCTGTCCGTCCGGCGACGCTGATACAGGGTTTGCGTCTATGAAAGTCACGAGTCGCTCGGCGGCGCCGCGCCTGCGCTACCATCAGGACGCATACCGCTTCGTGTTCGATGCCCTGCAGTTCTCGCAGGAAAAGCTCAAACGCCCGCGCCCGCAGGACCCGGACGACCAGCACGCCCACATTACCGGTCAGGAACTGTGCGCCGGCATCCGCGAGCTGGCGATCAAGCGGTTCGGCCTGCTGGCGCGCACCGTGTTCACCCACTGGGGCGTGACCAGCACGTCGGACTTCGGCCGGATCGTGTTCGAACTGATTGAACGCGGCGAAATGCGAAAAACCGACCGCGACACGATCGACGACTTCGTCGAGATCTACGACTTCGATGATGCGTTCGATCGCGGGTACGCGATCGACACGTCCCCCGCGTTCCGCCGCTAGGCCGGCTGCTCGCGGATGGGTGACCGATGGACGCGCGTCCCACGATCGACTCCCCGACGGATTCCCCCGCAGCCAGTCCTTCAGTATCGGTTGCTGCGCACACCGCGATCGCAATCATCGCCATTGCCTGGTGTGCCGCACTGACCTGGCTCGTCCTTGCGACGGCCAATCCGGTCACGCTCAACCGCCGGCAGATTCTTGATGCCGATGCCGTGGTCACGGCGCAGCTTGTCGATCCCGCGACGGGAACCTGTCGGATCGTACGCCAATGGAACGGCCCAATGCTGCCCAACGAGATCGTCGTCGCGTATCTCGACGAGACTGCGGTCAGGGCCGGCGGGGACTGGATCCTGCCGCTCGTGAAGATCGGCGATCAACCGGAAGTGCTCGCGAGCAGTCTGCGATCGCACGCGCGGTTCGTCTATCCGGCGACGCCGGAAGTGCTCGAGCAGTTGGATGCGATTCTGAATCCGTTGGTCAGGCCGTGCCTGAAGCCGCGAAGCGGCGACACGATATAGCCGTGGGCGCAAGCCCACGGCCTGTCCGCTGCGACAGCTCAAGCCCCAACGGGGCGGCACCCGAATGTGCCGCCCCGTTGGGGCTTGGTAATCGGCGGAACGCCGTCCCGGCGGCTGACGCCGCCGGCTACATCATGTCGGTCCTTCGGAACTTTG
>JAEUIG010000759.1 GCA_016795125.1 Planctomycetaceae bacterium
CGCGGCTGCATGCCGTTTACCGGCCTGCTCCGCGGCCCGAGCTGTATTGCGAGGACGAACGTGTCCTCGGAGCGCCCTTCTACCTGATGGAACGCCGCCGTGGCGTGATCCTGCGTAAGACTCTGCCGCCGGGAATCACAATCGAATCCGATCTCGCGCGGCGGATGTCTTCCGCGCTCGTCGACAACCTGGTCGCGCTGCACGCCATCGACATTCACGCATCCGGACTGGCCGACATGGGCAAACCGGATGGGTACGTTCAGCGGCAGGTCGGAGGATGGGTCAAGCGGTATGCCAACGCCCGGACCTCCGATGTCCCGGCGATGGAGCGGCTGGCGTTGTGGCTGCAGGAGCATCAGCCGGCCGAATCGGGCGTGGCCGTCGTCCACAACGACTACAAGTACGACAACGTCATTCTTGATCCCGACGATCTGACGCGCATTGTCGCGGTCCTCGACTGGGAAATGGCCACGATCGGCGATCCGTTGATGGACCTCGGGACCAGTCTCGCCTACTGGGTCGAAGCGACCGATCCCGCGCCGCTGCGACAGTCGGCGTTCGGTCCGACGGCGCTCCCCGGCAGCCTGACACGACGCGAACTCGTCGAACGCTATCAGCAGCAGACCGGGCGCGCGGTCGCACAGCCGGAGTTCTACTACTGTTTCGGCCTGTTCAAGCTGGCGGTGATTGTCCAGCAGATTTACGCGCGGTTTGCGCGCGGAAACACCAGCGACCCGCGTTTCGCACATCTCGACCGGCTGGTGTTCCTGCTCAGCGAACAGGCCGAACGCACCCTGAGCGCCGGATCGCTGTAGGCGTCCTGTGCCGCAGGGGAGGGCGAGGCTCCCGCCGAGCCGCGGCGTCCGAAACGTCCTCCCTGCATTGCGGCCTGGCAGTAACCTGACTTGCGCTGAGCGCCAGCCCTCTCTCAATTCTGTGCGGCGCTCGAATTGCTGCTCGCGTGAATCGACTTGCGGATCGTGAGATTTGACTCGCGCGTAGTATCGACTCGCGCGTCTTACGGTTTCAGCGCCGCATGCCGCACGACCCCTACGGGGTCGCAGAATGTAGCCGGGGGTTGAGCGCAGCTCGCCGTCAGGCGAGCGGAGCGATACCCCCGGTCAGCGTCGCACAACATTTCTCCCTTCCCCCGCTTTCTCGGGGGGAGGGCCGGGGAGGGGGGCGGAACGGTGTGTGCGTCATCCCTGTGAATCGGCTGCGATCGAAGGCCGAGCGAACGCGAAGGCGCGTGTCGTGGGCCCCTCTCCCCCGAATGGCGTTAGCGCTGAGATCAATGCTTCTCTCGGGGGAGAGGCAGAGGTTGATCGAGCGCCGTTTTCCACGGGCTCCGCACCGTCCGCCTGTCGGCGAACGTTGCTCCATCCGTGGCTACAGTCTTCCGCGCCTCCGAGGCGATTCTGCCGTGTGAACGTGCGACAGCGGGACAGTCTGCCGAACGACGGCTCTCATGCCGCCGAACAGATTCAACAAACCCACTGTCCGAGAAACCTGAAGCAGGTCACTGTTCGGCGCGAGAACCCGAGATCAGGGGCCTCACTCGCCGGGAATGTCGGCAAGAGTCTGCAGCGACGCGCGCGTGACTTCGTCGAGCAATCGGTCGACGTGGCCGAGCGATCGATTGAGGTCGTCGATCGCCAGCGCACGCATGGCGGCTTCGCGGGCTTTGTCCGAGTGTCCGGCACGCGCGTGCGCCGTCGCCAGCGTTGCCAGGATCGGGGCGTTCTGCGGGTCGCGGCGTGCTGCGGCTTCCGCCGACGTGACCGCGGACTCGACAAACTGCCGGTCGCCGGACCGACCGGCAAGTTCGAGGCTGTACTTCGCCTGCAGCCAGTACGTTTTCGGATTCTCCGGATCGCGTGCGATCGCCTCGGACAGTTCCTGGACGGCCAGCTTGCCGGCGTTCTGACCGCCCGACAGGCGGAACTGATCGTGCTCCAGCTGCGCGAGGAACACGTGCGGTTCGGGATCGAGAGGATCGGCCAGGATCGCCTGCTGCAGGAAGCGTCTCGATGCGGGAACGTCGCCGCGCGTCATCACCGAAACGGCCGCATCGGAGTACAGCCCCGCCAGCGTTGCCGGAATGACGGCCGAGTACAGGCAGTACGCCGTCAGTCCTGCGATCACGATGCAGGCCGCCGCGCCGCTTCGCAGCCGCGCTGTGGCCACGTCTGGCGCGGCTTCCCATCCCGGCGCTGGAGCCGGTCCCAGCCACAGGAGGAGCAGCGTCGTCGAGATCACCGGCATCCCGATTCCGCCGGCCCCGAGCAGATGCACGCCGAGCGCAATGCCGGCCGCCATCTGCGAGGCCCGGCTGAATCTCAGTGGAGGCAGCAGCACGCACGCGACGATCCAGCCGCAGATCAGCGCGACCAGTCGCTGGTCCCACTGCAACTCGATCAACCCCAGCTTGATCCACACCAGCAGCATTCCGGCTGCCCCGCTAAGCAGCACCAGCCGCGAGGCGGGACGTTTCGATCGATCATCGTCCAAGAACGGGGCGGGGGCGTCGGAGGCGACGTTCCGCCAGCGTGCGACAGCAATGCAGGCAGCGAACGCCAGGCCCGCCAGCGCGAGCACTCCACCGCCGGCCCACGCGTCAAGGAACATGTTGTGCGGGTCGAGAATCTCTTCGCTCGAACCGGCCACCTTGTGCCGCAGATAATTCTGGCGGAAGTTCCCGGGGCCGATGCCGAACAGCAGGTGGTCGCGAATCACGCCCCATGCGCCGGTCCAGTACTCCATCCGGTAGCGGAGCGACTTGGACGATTCGAGCAGCACGAGCGGATCGAGCGCCCCCGCCCACCAGGCGATGCCGACCAGAGTTGCGGCGGCCAGCAGAGCGCCAACCAGCAGACCGAGTGTTCGCCGCGTGACCCATGCGGCGCGCCAGGCGACAAGACCCCAGGCGCAGGCGCCCACGAGCGTGCCAATCCACGCCGTACGACTCTTGGTCAACACCAGACAGAATCCAATCAGCAGCGCCGGCGCCACGATCCGGGCGACGTGCAGACGCGAATGCCCGCCGGTCATCGCCGTTGCCGCCGCTCCTGCCAGCAGCAGCAGCGACACCGACAGCACGCCCGCCAGCGTGTTCGCCAGCGCAAAGCAGGCGAGCGGCTCCGTGCTGGCCATCAATCGCTGCCGCAACGTGAACCGGGCGTTGGCATCGCTGTTCGTGGCCAGTTCGCCGAGTTCGCTGCGCAATTGCTGAAACCGGCGAACGTCGCGTTCCGACAGTTCGCCCCGCTGTTCGCGCCCTTCGAGGTCGATCAGTTCCTGCATCTCCCGTCGCAGCGCGGGGTGTTCGACGGCATACTGCTCCACTCCCAGCCCGGACAGCACGACGCCAATGGTCTCGATCGCCGCGAGCCACTGCTGCCAGCGGGCTTCGTTCGCCAGCCAGCGGCGCATCAGCCCCACGGCAACGGCGACTCCGATCCATTCCCACAGTCCATTCAGCGCCGCCCGCTGGTTGCCGTGGCCAATGGCGCCGGCGAGCACATACCCTCCCGCCAGCAGGAGCACCGCGAGGTCGGCACGATCCCAACGGATTCGCGACGCGCCCCGGCGGACGCGGGCGAACGTCCATCCCAGCGCGAGCAACAGCCAGAGCGCGACGATCCACAGTGTTTCACCGAGGTGCGACGACTCGGCAGGCAGGACGTGTCGCGCGACGATGAGCGCGAGTCCGGCGCCGGCGAAGAGCGGCGTGAGACGATCACCGTCGCCTGACGCTGATGGCGGCCGTGTCGGTGCGGAAGGTCGCCGCGCCATGTGGGGTGAAGAGGAGATAGGAATCAGGAGTTAGGAATTAGGCAAGTTCTGGCAATCCACACCGGAGGTTCAGCAAACATGTCGATCGGTAGCAGCGCCGGGAGAACGCTTCACATCTGTCATTTCCTGCTTCCTATCTCCTGCTTCCTATTTCCTAACTCCTAACTCCTAACTCCTATCTCACTGTTCCCGTCGCCGTCCGGCGGTTTCCAGAATCGCAATAATCGTGAGCACGCACAACACGAGGGCGACGACCAGCAGGGCGTCGACCCAGTTCTGCAGCCGGTACAGCAGCAGACCGCCGAGGCCTGTCGTGAGCGTCGCAAACTGCACGGTGAGGACGGCGCGCGGCTTGGTCATGCCAAGGTCGACCAGCCGATGCGAGAAGTGGTTCTTGTCGGGATGAAACGGACTGCGTCCCTGACTGATGCGAATCAGCAGCACGGAGGTGAAGTCGTAGAGCGGCACGGCGAGGATGCAGAGCGGGGCGAGGATGACG
This sequence comes from Planctomycetaceae bacterium, assembly GCA_016795125.1. Classification (GTDB taxonomy): domain Bacteria; phylum Planctomycetota; class Planctomycetia; order Planctomycetales; family Planctomycetaceae; genus JAEUIG01. The sequence continues at coordinate 4,295 of JAEUIG010000759.1, forward strand.
TGTCGGCTCGATTGTCCCGGTTCGTAAAACGTGCCGGACAATGTGAGCGAGGCGAGCATCAGACCGACGAAGGTGCTGCCGGCGTCTCCCATGAAGATTTTCGCAGGGGGGCGGTTGTGCACCAGGAATCCGGCCAGCGAACCAGCCAGAACGACCAGGCATCCGCCGACCAGCCAGCGCGGCTCCGCCTGCGACGAGAGCATCACCGCG
>JAEUIG010000819.1 GCA_016795125.1 Planctomycetaceae bacterium
GGAGATCATCCGGCAGCGGCTCGCAGGTCCGCAGTTGCAGCATGCGGTGATGTACCTGGCGCGCATGGGGAACCTTTCGCAACTGCATGAAATCGAGTCGCTGTTGGGTGACGCGACCGAAATGCAGTCACATAAGCACAAGTCAGTGACGACGTTCTCGACGCGCGTGCAGGACGTGGCGCTGGTGGCGCTGCTGCACATGACGGGGCAGGACCCCTCCGCTTACGGTTTTTCCGAGCTGCGGGAAGATCGGCAGACGATCTATCAGCTTCCGACGATCGGCTTCGGCAGCGAGGAGGAGCGGCGGGCGGCACTGACCCGGTGGAAGCGCTGGAGCCGGGAGAACCTGAAGGCAGTGCAGCCCTTCGTCGAGCAGGCGGCGGCCGGATACAGTGCGTGAACTCCGGTGCCTGGCCGAAATCCCAGAGGTTGCCCAAGTCAGACAAAATCCCTGCGGATATCAGCACTTCGACCGATGGCGGTCCTCAGGCAACTCCCACTTGCCGGAGTCCTCATTGTTGCCTATTCTCCCCGAAAGGTTTGTCTTGACTCTGGATGCCCTGTCGCCGCAGGACTTGGCAACTCGGCGCAACCGCAGTCGGAAGATCGCTTTGCTGTTCCATTTCCCGCGCGGCATTCACTGTCAGATGCTGCCTTGCCAGGCGCAGGCGGTGTCACGCCTAATGCCGCTCCCGTTGCCACTTAGCTCAGTGTGACCACTCCACTGACGGGAAGCCCTTTCGCGACCATGCCGGTCATCAATGAGGAGCCACTCGTGAACGCTCGTTTTCCATTTCTGTGTCAGGCCGCAGTCGCTCTGCTGGGCCTGATCTCGCTCGGCAACGTTCGCGCGGAGGAGCCGCGCGTCGTGGTCGTCGTGCAGAGCGCCGAATCACTGCTCGGCGATTTGGAGCACATGGTCGCCGACCTCGCCGGTCGGAGGGAAGATTGGGACAACAGCGTCTTCCCGAATATCGACATCTTTCTGATCGGCGTCGATAAGACGCAGCCCGTGCGTTACGACCAGATCATGGGGGCCGCCGGCGGCCGCCGTGAACAGCTCATGGTCCCGATCGACAATCTGGACGACTTCATCAACGGCAACCTCGACCCGCTCGGCATCGTCGTCAAGCAGGAACGGCGGCAGAAGGACCTTTACAAGCTGTCAGACGTTTACGAAGGCTGGATGCGCATCAAGGAAAACTACGCGCGGCTGGCCGTCAAAGACCATCCGGAAGACGTACCGGCCGACATGCCGCATCCGTCCGCGACGCACGCGGAACTGCTGGCGCTCGGTTACGACGTGGCGGCGCAACTCGACAACAGCAAGACGACTGCCGAGCAGCGGCAGGCGGCGTTCGCGGCGTTTCGAGACAACACGCTGGCCGGAATTCAGCAGCGACCTGACGAAACCCAGGAACAGTTCCAGCTGCGCCAGACGAACACTCAGCAGTCGATGGCGACGATGGAGCGGCTGTTCGTGGAATCGTCGCTCGTGACCATCGGCTGGACGACCGACGCCGACAAGGGCGTCGGCAAGCTGGTCCTCGCCGCAGTGCCGGAAACCCCGCTGGCGACGACTCTCAAGCTGCAGGGCACGAAAGCGAGCCGGTTTGCGGGCGTCGCCAAGCCGGAAGACCCGGTGCTGGCCGGCCGTCTCAATTACGTCCTGGACGAATTGGCGATCGGCCAGTTCGGCGAGCTGTACAAGCTGTCGCGTCCGGCCATGGAACAGCGGATCGACAAGACCGAAGGCCTGACGGACGAGCAGAAGAAGGCCCGGAAGGAAATCGCCGGGGTCGTCCTCGACATGCTGACGAGCAGCCTCGAACTCGGCAAATGGGACGGCGCCGTCCAGCTCACTACCCAGCCTTCGGGCCTGCATACCGGCGTGCTTGGCATTTGTGCGAAGGATGGTGCTCCGGTTGCGCAGATCATGGAACTGCTGCCGGCCGCGAACGGCCGCTACGCCACGCAGCTCAACGTCGATGAAACCGGCGACGTGAAGATTCACAAACTGACCGTGACGGAAGGCTACCCGGCGGCGCTCAAGGCGTTCTTTGGCGACGCCCCGGATGTCTACGTCGGCACCGGACCCGACACGATCTGGGTCAGCGTCGGCGAGGGAGCAGTGGACGCATTGAAAGCTGCCGTCGCCGCTGCCGCCGCTCCGCCGGCCGGAGAAGTCGATCCGACGGTCGCCAGCCTCGATCTCGACCTGTTGCCGGTCCTGCAGCTCATGAGCCAGTTGCGCAAGGACGGCGACTTCGACCTGATGGGCATGCTGCAGAGCCGCGGCATGATCGAAGAACCTCCCGCAGCCACCGAGGGCGAAGAGGAGAAGCCAGGCGCCGACACCGCCCGCATGCTGAAGGACTTCGAATGGCGCGATGCGGCCATCGAAGCACTGGACAGCCAGGCGGACCGGCTGCATATGGAATTGAAGCGAGTTGATGATCGTCTCGAAGGCGAGACGACCGTCGAAAAGGGCATTCTGAAGGCGATCGGCGAAGTCATCGCCAAGTTCGCCCGCGAGAACCTCGGCTAACTTTAGCAAGCCGGGGAACGTCAGTTCCCTAAAGGTGATTCAGGCCATTGAATGCAGCCGCCGGGTTGACCCCGGCGGCTGTTTTGTTGACGCTGAGGGAACACCTGCGTCCTCGATATCAGACGGGAGTCAGCGTCGAATGTTCCGACATAACTCGATCCACAAAGTGCGTTCGAACTGCCTCCGGCTCGGCGGGAGCCTCGCCCTCCCGGGTGTGAGTGTTGCCGCGTTTTTTGCCTTAGTGACGTTGTCGGCGGCGGGAGATGAACCGGCGCGCTGGATCGGGTACACGCAGTATCAGACGAAGCTCCCCGGCGGGCGGCATGCCAATATTCGCACGATGCGCGCCACGGTCGTCCGGTCCGACGGGACGGCGCGTCGCCCGGTGGCGGACGACCTCATCGCCGCTCCGGACACCTGGACGCAATTCGCGGGGTGGTCGCCGGAGGGGGACACGGCCGTCGTCGGTCTCGGCTGGCAGAATCCCGAGAACGCCGCCTGGGAAGAGGAACACCAGACGTTCCGCATGCAGGCCGGAAACTGGAAACTGGACACGTACTTCGTCGAGCTGCAGTCCGGAGCGGCGGTCAACGTAACCGGCGTCGATCGCGTGAGCGACTACAACAGCGGAGTCTTCTTCTGGCCGAACGACCCGGAGCACCTGGGATTCACGGCGCTCATCGACGGCGTTTCACATCCGTTCAAGATGGACCGCGACGGGCATCACAAAGTCGATTTGTCGACCGGCGCCGACGAGTTCACCTACGGCTTCAGCAGTTCGCCGGACGGTACGCGGATCCCCTATCACAAGAACTACCAGATCTACCTGGCCAACCAGGATGGGGCCGGAGCACAACGGGTCGAAACCGGGAACGCCTTCAACTTCGCACCCGCATGGTCTCCGGACGGGCAATGGGTGCTGTTTGTTTCCGGCGAGCACTACAACTGCCACCCGCATGTCGTTCGCGCCGACGGAACCGGCCTGCGGAAGATCGCCGATCGCGGCGGGTATCGCGGCGTCACGGAATTCCTCGACGTGCCGGACTTTCACGGCGGCAGCAGCGACGTTCCGGTCTGGTCCGTCGACGGCAGCGCGATTTATTTCACGGCGCTGGTCGGCGAGTCCGTGGAACTGCACCAGTTCTCGCTGGAGGGAACGATCACGCAGTTGACGCACTCGAAATCCGGGACGACGCACTACCACCCGTCTCCGTCGCCGGACGGGCAGTGCCTGCTGTACGGCTCGAAGCGGAACGGAGCGCGGCAGTTGTTCGTGCGGCGCATCATCGACGGCATGGAGCGGCAGCTGACCGACAATGCCGTGGGCCAGGGGTCGATGTGGGCGCACTGGAACCCGGTCGTGGAGTGAGCGCTCCCGCAATCACTCCGGCCGCAGCATTTTCTCCACCGACAGCCCCAACTGCTGCAGCCGCTGCCGCAGCGTCGTGCGCGAGACGCCGAGCAGTTCCGCGGCGCGCGTTTGCTGGCCGCCGGCCTGGCGCAGCACCTCGTCGAGCAGCACCCGGTCCACCTCCG
>JAEUIG010000055.1 GCA_016795125.1 Planctomycetaceae bacterium
CGTGGTGGTTTTTCCTGTCGAACACCGGTTACAACAACCACCTGCTGCTGACGGTCACGCTCGCAGGAGCCACCACCGCGTCGTTCTACGGCTGGCTGCCCCTGTACCTGCCGGAGCTGTTCCGCACGAGCGCCCGCGCCACGGGCCAGGGCTTCGCATTCAACTTCGGCCGCATCCTCGCGGCGGTCGGCGCGCTGCAGACCGCCAATCTGATCGCGCTGTTCAACACCGACTCGAACGTCGCCGGATTCACCTTCCGCGCCGGACATCCCACCGCCTGCTCGATCATCAGCATGGTCTACATCATTGGCATGGTGTTGATCTGGTTCATGCCCGAAACGCGCGGCCAGGAACTGCCGGAGTAGCGAAGATTCAGGATTCAGCGAAAGCAGTCCCAGGACGCTTGCGGTTTCGCAAACCATCCATGTCCACTCCCGCACGCGTCCTGATCGTCTGCAGCGACCTGTTCTTTTCGACACAGTTGCGCAGCGCGGCGCAAGTCACCGGCGCTCAGGCCGACGTCGAACTGTCCGCCGCGCGGATCGGCGAGCGCACGGCAGCCGGCCATTACTCGGCGATCGCGCTTGACCTGGAGATGTCAGGTCTCGATGTCGCCGCAGCGTTGGCGGCACTCCCCGTAGAGAACCGCCCGCACGTCATGGCGTTCGGTCCACACGTTCAGGCCCAGCGTCTCAAGGCGGCGCGCGACGCCGGCTGCGATACCGTCGTGCCGCGGAGCATGGCGGCGGAGGCACTGGCAAAGATGGTCGATGGAAGATAGTCGATGGACGATGGTCGATGGTCGAGAGAGGAGGCACTCCTCTTGCCCAAACGCAACCAACCATCGACTGCCGTCGTTTGACGATCGTCCATCGACCATCGTCCATCGACTATTGACCATTGACCATTCGTCCCATCTCGACCACGATTGCGGCCATGACAAACGCACCCGCAGTCGCCGCCGGCTCCGTTCCGCTCAAGCATCCGCCCGGCCTGTGGGTGCTGTTCATTACCGAGATGTGGGAGCGGTTCAGTTACTACGGAATGCGGGCGCTGCTGGTGCTGTACCTGGTGCAGTCGACGGCACCGATGGTCGACGGGAAGCAGAACTGGAATCCGGGATTTGGGTGGAGTGAAGAGTCGGCCTACTACCTCTACGGAATCTACACCTGGCTCGCGTATCTGACGCCGCTCGTCGGGGGCTGGATCGCCGACCGCTTCCTGGGGACACATCGGTCAATGGTGCTGGGGGGCAGCATCATCGCGTTGGGACACATCACGCTCGCTCTGACCGAGTCGTTCGGAATCACGCCGGGAGCGGCCGTAAGCATGCAGACCGGTCCCGGCGCATTGCTGTGTTTCATGAGCGGATTAGCGCTGATCATCATCGGTACCGGCTTCTTCAAGCCGTGCGTGAGCGTGATGGTCGGCCAACTCTATGAGAAGGACGATCCACGCAAGGACTCCGGGTTCACGTGGTTCTACATGGGGATCAATCTGGGCGCCTTCTTTTCCCCGCTGGTGGCGGGCACTTTGGGGGAAAGCGTCGGGTGGCACTGGGGATTCGGGTCGGCGGCGGTCGGAATGGTCCTCGGTCTGGCCTTTTACATGCATTATCGGCCGAAGTATCTGGGGCATATCGGCGACCGACCGATCCCAACTGCGAAGGCCGCCGTGATGGAGCCAGCGGCCGTGATGACCTCTGCCGATTGGCAACGGCTCGGAGTCATCGTGATTCTGTCGTTCACGGGCAGCCTGTTGTTCTGGATGGCGTTTGAACAGGCGGGCAGTTCTCTCACGGTATTCGCTGACGAGAAAACTGATCGCACGCTCTGGGGACTGCTCGCCCCCGATTCGCGGATCGCCATGTGGTTCGGTTGGACAACCGGGTTTCCCGTAACCTGGTATCAGTCGGTGAATCCGTTCACGATTCTGGTCTTTGGCCCGTTGTTCGCGTGGCTGTGGGTGTGGCTTGACCGGCGAAAGTTGAATCCGCCCACGCCGTTTAAGTTCGCCATCGCCCTCTACGTGCAGGGGATCGCATTCCTGATACTCGTGGCAGGCGCCCTGGAGGCTCGGGATCACGGGTTGGCCGGACCACAATGGCTGTTCATGTCGTACATTGTGGCCACCTGGGGGGAACTCTGTCTGTCGCCCGTCGGACTCTCCATGGTGACCAAACTCGCCACACCGCGCACGCAATCGCTCATGATGGGCATCTGGTTCGCCAGCACGTCGCTTTCGAATCTTCTCTCGGGAGTCGGAGCAGCCTGGTCGGTCCGATACGATAAAGGAGAGGCGACCTTCGCGTTGCCCGGGCTTGCCGGCTACTTCTTGCTCATCGTCCTGGCACTTGTCTTGTGTGGCGCGTTACTGACGGTCCTTGCACCCATGCTCAAACGCATGATGCACGGAGTGCATTGAGGGAGGAGTCGGGATTCAGGAATCTGTCTGGTCATTGCTCTGTCATCTCATTGCTGAGCATGCACAAACCGGTCTGTTGCGAGGATGATCGATGTTGATTCGCCCTCACCCCCGGCCCCTCTCCCGGGGGGCGAGGGGGGAATGGACATGCGATAAGTTCACACGGATAACCACGTCACTTTCGGCCCGCTCGCCATGCTTCCTGAAAACTTCCGCTGCTATCTCATCCGCAAAACCGGCAACGACAAGATCGAGGCCGGGATCGAACAGCGGCCGCTGCGCGAGCTGGCGGCCGGCGACGTGCTGATTCGCGTGAGGTATTCGTCGCTGAACTACAAAGACGCCCTCGCCGCCACCGGGCATCCGGGGGTCGCGCGGAAGTTTCCGCACGTGCCGGGAATCGATGCGGCTGGCGTCGTGGCCGAGAGCACATCGCCGCTGTTCAAGGTCGGCGATGAAGTCATCGCGACCGGCCATGAGCGGGGTGTCGAGCGGTACGGCGGCTGGGGAGAGTACGTGCGGGTGCCGGCCGAATGGCTCGTCAAGCGACCGCCCGGACTGTCGCTGGAAGAATCGATGGTGCTGGGCACCGCCGGCTTCACGGCGGCTCAGTGCGTCGATGCGCTGCAGCGGCACAAGATCACGCCCGATCGCGGCGACGTGGTCGTGACGGGCGCGACCGGCGGCGTGGGGTCGCTGGCCGTCATGCTGCTGGCGAAGCTCGGCTACAACGTGGTGGCGGTCAGCGGGAAGTCGGATCGAGCCGGCTGGCTTGCCGAACGCGGCGCTGCCAGGGTGATTGGCCGCGCCGACATCGCCGACGATCCGCGCAAACCGATGCTCGGCTCGAAGTACGCTGGCGCGGTCGATACGGTCGGCGGCTCCACGTTGGTGGCCGTCATCAAGTCGCTGCAGCAGCGTGGCTGCGTCGCCGCCTGCGGCCTGGTCGGCGGGGCCGAACTGCCGCTGACGGTCTACCCGTTCATCCTGCGGGGAGTGACTCTGGCGGGAATCGATTCCGCCTGGTGCCCGGAGGACAGCCGCGCCGAAATCTGGCAGCATCTCGCGACCGACTGGAAGCCGGAACGGCTGACTGACATCGCGACGTTCATCGATCTGAACGCTGCTGCGGAAGCGGTGCAGCGGATTCTAAAGGGAGAGATCGTCGGTCGCGTGGTAGTGCGGATTTGAGCAACAGCCCGGCAGAGATTTATCATTGGTCAATCGTCATTTGTCATTTGAAGCCACAATCGGCCTTCACCGCGTGTCCGCAATGACAAATGACAAGTGATAAATGACCAATGACAAATGCAACGACTCGAGGATGAGCCGACTGCACATCAACTCTGGACGGATTACTCCCCGCCCACGAGCTTCCACATCCGGTCCCAGCCGCGGGTGACGTTGCGCGGGTCAAGCAGCGTTTCGGTCCAGCTCCGCTTCTCGGTCGAGAAGTTCCGCCACACCGCGTCGACGTACGGCTGGTACGATTCGGCCACGGTGGCAAACAGCCCCTGCTCGCTGACGCGCGTCAGCGAATCGCGGTAATGGCCAAACACGTTGCGATTGAGCAGGCCGCCGGCCACCTGCACGCTCGTGAGCGCTCCGCGCGTGACGGTCTTCACACGGTTGAGGGTGTTCATGGTCACGGCCGCCGAGACGTCCAGCAGGCTGACTCCTTCGGCGCTGGCGACCGACTGCATCTCGCTCCAGTAGGCCGCGAGTTCCGACTGGGGAATCAGCTTGAGAACATCGGCCTGCGACAACGCTTCGCGGGTTTCATCGATCGTCTGCTTGAGCTGAGCGACCGACAGCGGCGGCGTGTCGAACGCACTGGCGGTCGTTCCAGACGCCTTCTGAATCGCGCCGAGCAGGTCGTCGATGTGATGGATGGTCGACGTGTCGTCGATGACTCCCTGCGCCTTGAGTTGTTCGGCGACTTCCTGCACGTAGGTCTTGGTGCCGTAGCAGACGTCGCTGACGACGGCGAGCACCCACATCGGCGAGAGGTGCAGCGTCGCCAGCCCGGTCAGGTCGATGAAGTTGCCGACCGCCTTGCGGGCGACGTATTCGCCGGCCTCGTCGTTCGCTCCCGCCGCGCGTTTCCGCTCGGCGCCGCCGACGGTCTCGGTCAGGAACGACAGCGAATTATGAATCGCGATTTCGTACGACTTCGACGTCTGAAACGCCTGCGGCACGACAAAGCCGGCCAGTTCCTTGACCGTGCCGGCCGTCAGTCCGACGGCGCTGCGCACCAGCCGCTCGGGCAACGACAGCCCGAACAGCAGCGACTGCGTGGCGGCGGACAGGTCCGGCTCGACGGGCGCCGGCCGAGGCGCAGTATCCAAACCGTCGGGACTCACGGGGTCATTCGACATTTGGGCATTCCAGCATTCTTGCCATGCCGCTTTCGGCTCTCCGCTTTCCAGTCACCCGGCCGCCTTCTGCTCGCGGCGGTTCTCCGGCACGTCCGGGATCTGCTCGATCAGTTCATTCGCCTGGCCGTCCCGTTTCTTGATGGTAAACGCATCGTAAAGCTTGCCGACGGCCGTCCGGGCCTCGTAACGCAGCTCGTCGCCGTCGATGTGGATGATCTGGTAGAGCTGCGTGTCTTCGGCCGACCGCGCCATGAAGTCGCGACGGCTGACCTCGTACATCTTCGGGCCGCTGACCGAAACGACATACACGGTTCCGGCGTCGTCTCGCGCGGCCGTTCCGGCCGTCACGTTCTGGTCGCCGACCATCAGCTTGCTGCGGGCGTACGAATGGTCATGGCCCTGCAGAACAATGTCGACCTTGTACTTGTCGAAGATCGGCTGCCAGAGCTCGCGCAGCTGCGGGTTGTCCCGGTTCTCTTTCGCCGAGTAGATCGGATGATGGAACGTGAGGATCGTCCACCGCTGCGGATTGTTGGCGAGGACGGTTTCCAGCCACGGCACCTGCCCGGCCTGATCTCGATTCGAATTCAGCGAGATGATCCGCGCCGCCTGGTAGTCAATCCAGTACGCCAGCTCTTCCTGCCCGGCGGGGCCGTTCTCCGGAAGGCAGAACTGGGGCCGCCAGTGCGTCGACAGCTGCTTCTCCAGCTCGATGCCGGCATCCGAGATGAGGTGATCGTATTCGTGGTTTCCCGGCGTCGCGATGCAGGGGATCATGCGGTGAATATGGCTCGCCGCCTGATGCCATTCTCCCCACTCGGCATCGGCATGTGCATGATTGATCAGATCACCCGCGTGCAAGAGGAACGCGGCTCGCGGTGCATCGCGGTACGCCTCGCGGATCACGCGCGACCACATCGACTTCACCTCGTTCTGGGCATCGCCGAAGTAGACGAACGAAAACGGATGCGGCTGGGTGCTGGCCGTGAGAAACTGGTTCCACTCGCTCCAGTTCTCCCCATCGCCGACGCGGTAGGCATATCGCGTTTCCGGAACCAGTCCCTCGAACGTGACGGAGTGATAGTGGCAATCCCCCAAATCCGTCGCCAGCAGCGAAGTCTCAGCCGCGACGCGGCGGGCGACCTGGCGAAACAGCGGACCGTCGCCGGCTTCCGCAATCTCCGCAAACGCGGCGGCGACGGTGGCATCGGTCCGCCAGTTGACGGACTGCGTGGTCGTCGGGTCCTGCGACCAGGTGAGAATGATCCGATCCGGCAGCGGCGACGGTCGATGGGCGTCGGCATCCGCAACTTTCTGCGGCGGATGCGGGCCGTCGTGGGCTCGCAATTGAGCGGCCGTCAGTGCGATGACCGCGCTGACCATCAGGATTCGACAAACGGTAGACGACATGCGCGATAATCCCGTGAGGAGCGTCAATACGATGAGGCAGTTTCGAAACTCGTAGTAACAGGCAGCCTGCCTGTTACCCCTACTGCCATTGCAGGCTCTCAGGCTGGCAGCCTGGGGCCACTTATGCGGTTTTGAAACGGCCTCATTGTTTGTGAAAGCAGAATGAACGGGCGACGGCTCGTCTTGCACTTCAAGACAAATTCACGCCGGTTCAACGTCAAGATCGTACTCGATTGCGGTTGTTCGGCGAGCCACGCAATCGGCATGCCTGCCAGAGCGTATAACCCCAGCGGCGTTGACCGAATTGTCCCCTCTCATCCCCTCAGCATCGCGTACGTCGACAGTCCGGCGATCAGCAGGAAAAACACGCCGGCGCTGCCCAGGACACAGCGGCGCAGCAGGCTGGGTCGCAATTCCCGCGGCAGGAGAGTGGTATTGATGGCGATCACGTGAAAACAGCTGAAGCCGAGTGCGTAGTTGTAGATATTGGTGGAAATCTTCAGGAGTTGATCGGGACTCGGCACCAGCGCCAGGAGGAGCAGTCCGCAGATGCCATAGATGCAGAGGACGCCGAAGTACAGCGGGCCAATGGCGCGCGTGTCCATCTTGCGGAGCCACGGCAGCGCCGTCCAGAACACGTCCACCCAGCGGCGGAGCACTCCGTCGGCAGTCGAAACCATGCTGGTCATCAGCACCAGGAATCCACACAGCAGGGTCAGGTACCAGCACAGTCCGCCGCCCCAGCCCCCGACCGCTTCCTGCACACCGCCGGCCGTCATCACCGCCGCCTTCCAGCCGTCTTTCGGGCCGAGGACCGTCCCGTGCGGCAGAAACTGCACGCTGAGCATGCTGGGCAGCGCGATGCCGATGAAACACGCCGGCATCCAGATGAACAGCTGATCGCGCGAAATGTGCTTCACCCAGCCGGTCCAGCGCGTCAGCGCCTCCGGCGAGATGCCGAACACCTTGCCGACGTGCGACAGGTGGATGGTGTGTCCACCGATAATGCTCGGAATCGCCCCGACTTCACGCCCCATGCCCCAGCCCTGGTCGCGGGTAAAATTGCTGATCGGCGTGTTGGTCAGGCCGCCGTTGCCGGCAATCGCCGCCATCGCCGCCAGAATGCCGACCGCCGCAAAGTCGAGTTGCGGAAACCCACTCCCGGAAAACAGGCTGGTGAAGATGTTCTCCGTCGCGGCCGGATTGCTCGGGTCCACGACCGGGATCGTGCCGAACCGGAAGAACCCCGTCACGATGTCAGCCCACGTCGCAGCGCTGGAGTAAAACAGCGCAAGAAACGTCAGAAAGCCGAGGACGACGATGAGCTTAAAGCTCATGACGGCCTTAAGCGAGTTGTAGACCTTGCCGCCGAACAACAACGGCAACAGGGCGCACAGGAAGATGATGCACGACAGGATTTTGACGAGCATCGCCACCTGGATCGTGGAGTCCGATCCGATAAATGAGAGCGGTACGGATGAGCCGGATTCCGGGACGCCGCCGATCAAGACGGTTGCCAGCGGCACGGCCGCATTTGCCGCGAGATACGGAAAGAACGAGCCGAAGTCGAGCACCAGGTACAGCGGCAGCCACATCAGCGGCCCCGGTTTGATCCGGAACTTGCCAGTAAAAATCGGCTCGCCGGTGTACAGGGTGTAGCGGCTGATTTCGATGTTGTAGAGCGTCTGGCCGATGATGCTCAGCGTCGCCAGCCAGAGAATCGCGCCGCCGTACCGGGCCGTGTTAAGCGGGCCGGTCAGCCATTCGCCGCCGCCGATGGCCGAAGCCCCCATCACCAGGCCCGGCCCGAGGAACATGCCGATCTGCTTCCAGGACCACTGGAACGCCGGCGGCGCTGCCAGGGGACCGGATTCCCATTGCGGCATATGGTGCGAACCGGGATACGGAATCGAACTACCCGCATGGTGAGCGTGAGCATCGCCGGCCGGTG
>JAEUIG010000058.1 GCA_016795125.1 Planctomycetaceae bacterium
TCGCACCGAAACCGCGACCAGTTGTGCGCAGGCCCTCGCCCGTCTCAAGGAATTCCCTTTTGAGCTGGTGATCTGCGACGTCAACCTCGGCGACCAGGACGGCTTCCAGCTTCTGGAGTGGGCTGCCGCCCACAAGCCCGAGATGGCCGTGATCCTCATCACCGGCTACGGCACCATCGAAAGCGCCGTCGAAGCCATCCGCATGGGGGCCTTCGACTACCTCACCAAGCCCGTCATCGACGACGAACTGAACTTCTCGATCCAGCGGGCCCTCGGCCAGCGGAAGATCGTCGAAGAGAACAAGCAGCTCCGCGCCCGGCTCGACGAGCGGTTCGGCATCTCGAACATCATCGGTCACGACTACAAGATGACCCGGATGTTCGACCTGCTCGAAAGCGTTTCCGACACGCGGACCACCGTCCTGATCCTCGGAGAGAACGGCACCGGCAAGACGATCACCGCCCGCGCCATTCACCAGCTTTCCAGCCGGCAGGAAAAGCCGTTTGTCGAAGTCGCCTGCGGCGCGCTGCCGGACACGTTGCTGGAGAGCGAGCTGTTTGGACACGTCGCCGGCTCTTTCACCGGAGCGACGCACGACAAGATCGGCAAGTTTCTACAGGCCGACGGCGGCACGATCTTCCTGGACGAAGTCGGCACCGCTTCACCCAGCCTGCAGGTCAAGCTGCTGCGAGTCCTCCAGGACCGCGAATTCGAGCCGGTCGGCGGCAACAAGACCCACCGCGTCGATGTCCGTCTCGTCCTCGCGACCAACGAAAACCTCGAAGAAAAAGTCCGCCGCGGCGAGTTTCGCCAGGACCTGTTCTATCGCATCAACGTGGTGACGATCACGCAGCCTCCGCTGCGCGAACGCATCGGCGACATCCCTCTGCTCGTCGAACATTACGTCGAAGAGATCAACCGCCAGACCGGCAAGCACGTCCGCGGCTTCGACGAAGAATCGCTCTCCGTGCTCCAGCGCTACAGCTGGCCGGGCAACGTGCGCGAACTCGTGAACGTCGTCGAGCGGGCGATCGTGCTCGCCAAGTCCGACGTCATCGGCGTCCGCGACCTGCCCGACGCGCTCCGCCAGGACAGCCCCAACGGCCGCTCGGTCGCCGGGCAACTGCTTGTCGGCAACCTCAAGTCCGCCCTGTCGCACCCCGAGCGGCAGATCATCATCGAAGCGCTGGAAGGCAACGGCTGGAACCGACAGGACACGGCGCGGATGCTCGGCATCAACCGCACGACGCTGTATAAGAAGATGAAGAAGTACGACATCTCGTACGAAGGTCACGTCGAAGTGCTCTAACGGAAATCCGAAGCACGAAATTCGAAATTCGAAATCCGAAGTGCGTGCACTGGTCTCACGAGCCACGGGGTTTATCCGGCTTTGCACAATAATTCAGGGGACAGGCAAAGCCCGTTCGACTGGTCTGTCCGTCAATTGTTGTCAGCCGGCAGAATCGCGAGCGAAACAGCGCTCCCTAGCGCCAGATTCACCACGGAGGACACGGAGACCGCGGAGAAGAATCAGGAGTTGAGCTCTTCTTCTCAGTGTCCTCCGTGTTCTCCGTGGTGAACTTCCTTCCTTTGCGGAGGTTGGCGCGGCTGACAATGCTCAATGGACGGAGCACGACAATTATTGTGCAAAGCCGGTTTATCCCCGTGGCCTTTTTGTTTTCCGCGTTCCCAAGCTCCCGGCTGGGAACGCACTCGCCGCCAAGCACTGCTTGTCGCGCCGGTGCCCGCTCGCACCGCCGTTCCGACCACAGGTCTCCCCTGCGATGGAATTGACCCCAGCCGGGGTCGCCTCCCATCGCCGGTAGTCTCGCCTCTGGACACCAACCCCATCGCGTCGTCAACAACGTCGCTGTCCGGCGAGAACGTCACGCGTTTGCCCGGCTGGCATCCCTCCGGGATGCTCGGAGTTCTTATCCAGCAAGTTTCCGGCGGTGTCGCTGCGCTCAACCGCCGGCTACAGGATGTCAGCCCTCCGGGCTGCGTGACTTACTACTCCATTTCCCAGTCGCGCGTTACGCTGTGATCCTCGCACGATACGCCGATTCGCACGCCTCACCTGCCTCCTGGAGACGCTTCTGATGCAGCGCCTGTGTCTCACCTTTGCGATCGTTTTGACCGTCGTCGCGCACGCCTCCCTCCGGGCCGACGACGAACCAGGCTTCCGACCGATCTTCGACGGCCAGACCTTGAGCGGCTGGAGCGGCGAAGAGCAATTCTGGCGCGTGGAGAACGGTTCGATCGTCGGCGAATCGACCGTCGACAATCCGCTGGACCACAACACGTTTCTGCTCTGGGACCAGGGAGAAGTGGACGACTTCGAACTCCGGCTGCAGTTTCGCCTGACCGCCGAAAACGAGGCGGAGGCGAACAGCGGGATCCAGTTCCGCAGCCAGGTCGAGCCGGACGGTCACGTTGTCGGGTACCAGGCCGATATCGACCTCGCTGGAAAATGGATCGGTGCGATCTACGACGAGCATGGCCGCGGGCTCCTCGCGGGCCGCCATGAATCGGTTGACATCGGTGAGGACGGCCAGCGTGAGTCCGAAGAGTATTTGAACCCGCCGGATGTGACGAAGCTCATTCGTAAGGGAGACTGGAACGACTACTCCATCACGGCCGAGGGCGGACGGATTCAACTGCGGGTCAACGGACACGCCACCGGCCAGGTGAGCGATTACGAAAAGGGACACCACGATCTCGCCGGCGTCCTCGCCCTTCAGCTTCATTCCGGACCGCCACAGAAAATCGAATTCCGTAACGTCCGCCTGAAGCGTCTGCCTCTCGCCGACAAGAAGAAGGTCGTTTTCGTTGCCGGCAAGCCGAGCCACGGGGCCGGTCAGCACGAACACAACGCCGGCTGCCGCCTTCTCGCCATGCTCCTCAACCGTTCGCGCGAAGCGCATGGCACGCCGGTTATCGCCACCGTCTACCAGAACGGCTGGCCGCAGGATCCGACGGCGTTCGACAACGCCGATACCGTCGTCTCCTACTGCGACGGGGGCCAGGGGCACTATCTCAATCAGCACCTGGAAGACTTCGACGACCTCGTGAAGGAGCGCGGCGTCGGTCTCGTCTGCATTCACTACGCCGTCGAGACGACGGCCGGAGACTGCGGCGATCATTTCCTGAACTGGATCGGCGGCTTCTTCGAGCCGCACTGGTCGGTGAATCCCCACTGGACGCCGAACTTCAAGACACTGCCGAATCATGCGATCACGCGCGGCGTCAGCCCGTTCGAGATCAACGACGAGTGGTA
>JAEUIG010000084.1 GCA_016795125.1 Planctomycetaceae bacterium
GACCGACCTTGATCGGCCTGGACGCCGACGTCATTGCCACGGCGCAGCAGGCCATCATCGTGCGGCCGCCGACATCGGCAGATCCGTCGGACATCGCTGCCTCGGAGACCGACGCTGCGGCGATCGTGGCGCAGGAGCTGCAGGAGCGTGCCGCCGCGGATCCGCGACTTGTCCCGATCGTGGTCACCGACCACTCCGCATGGCAGTCGCTGGCGCGGTTCGCGACCGCTGAATCGGCCTTGAACCCGCGGCGGGTCGAGCGCGAATTGTTGATTGCGGTCGCGCTGTCCGAATCGGGATGCCGACCGGTCATCGTGATCGATGAAGCTCAGCTGGGTTCGAATCGCGAGGCCGTCCAGCGGTGCCTGTCGCGGCCGCAGTTCTGCGCGACATTCATCGTGCCCGGCGCCGAGTGGTCGATTCCGGATTCGTTGGTCTGGCCTGCGGACGTGGAACAGCACGTCCTGCCGAGCCGCGTCTCCGCGGCGGGTGTGGCTCGGATGATGTCCGCCTGCCTGTCGTCGGAGCGGCCGGCGGTGCTGTACCTGCCGCAAAGGCGGGTTGTAGCGATCAGTCCGCCGCCGGAATCGAACGTCGTGGGATCAGTCTTCGGCGGCGAGGGCGGGTCCCGTGGAGACCGGGACGCAGGCGCGCCGCAATGCGAGCGCGCAATTCCGTTTGCGGTGTCCGCACAATCTGCACAGTCGGATCAGCAGGAGATCGAACACAAGCGGCTGCGGCTGGAAGCGTTGCGATGGGTGCAGGACTACGACCGGGTGGGACATCGAAACCTATATTTGTGGCGCTGGTGTCTGCACGGTATCGAGTTAACGACCTTTCCGGGCGTACCGGCAGAACACCTGACGCATCTTCACGATACCAAGCTGTTGTCGGTGATTCTGTGCGTGCTGTTTGACGATGTGGCCGATCGGAACGGCCGGACGGAATTGCTGGAAAGTCTGATTCAGTCGGCCGGGAGTCAAGCGCCTGATCCGGCAGCGATGCTGGATCGTGCGGAACGCGAATATGTGGCTGTGACGCGGCGGTTGTGGACGGAATACGAGGCGCGCGTCCGGCAGTATCCCCAGTACCCTGTTTACGAAAGGTTATGGCGGTTCGACCTGCTGCAGTTCCTGAACACGATGCGGTATGCGCATCTGGTGAACTCGCAGCCGGGGTTATTGAACCTCGCGGAACACGACGTTTACACGCCGCACAACATGCTGATGGTGAGTTTTTCGACGCTGGACCTGATGTGCGTCGCTCACTTTCACACGGCCGAACTGGGCAGCCTGCGTGAAGCCATGTGGCACGCGCAGTCGATGGGCCGGATCGGAAACGTGCTCAGCACCTGGCGGCGTGAACTGGCGGAGGCCGACCAGTCGAGCGGTATGTTCGGCCACGATTCGTCCCTGTCCTTGTCGTCGAAGGAGCAGTTGCTGCTCGAGAAATGGCGATGGCATCGATCGAGATGCCACGCCGCGGCGCAGCGGGTGGCCTCGATTGACCTGAATCCCGTCCTGAACGGTCACGACCGGTTTTTTGACATGCACCTGGCCAGCTCCGGGCGGATTTAAGCCGCCGGTGCCCGGCCGCCGGGCACAAGCGAGCGATGCTGGAAAAGGTCTTTCTCCGTACCGGTCCGCGCTACATCATGCTGATGATGCTGGCGACGCGCGCCTTTGCGGTCGTTTCCGGCTGCCTGTGCATCTATTACGTGCACCTGGGGATCGAGCTGCCGCCGACCGCCTTCCGGCACCTGGTGTGCGCGTGTCTGAGCGTGATCGGGCTGGCCGTGGTGGTGACGCTCGGGATGGCGCAGTACAACACGCGACATCTGCGGCGGTTGATCGGGGACATGTTCGCCGGCCGGCCGGTCTCGGACCGGATCGCCGAATTGGGAAGCCGCCAGGCAGTGACGTTTCCGGCGGTGAACGCGCGCTACGAGGCGCTCGTCGATCCGCTGATTACGGCCGTGCCGATCTGCGTGACACTCGCGGTTCTCGACGATGTGAAGGCCACAGTCCTGCTCCAAGTCTGTTTTGCCACTTTCCTGGGACTGTCATGCATCATCCTGGCGACCTTTTACATCTCCGAGCGCTGCCTGCAGCCGGTGATTCAATTCCTGCTGCGCAGCGGCGTCGACATCCGGTTTGAGCAACTCCCGCGTTCCAAGCTGGGCACGCGGCTGCAGATCGGCTTTGCCGTCGTGATCATGGTCACGGCCGTGATGATCGGCGCCGTCGCGAACCAGCGCGTGCTGGAGATCATCCGCGACCCTGCAGAAACGCGCTTCGACAAGGTCGTCAACCTGCAGTTCCACACGGTCATCATCACCGTCGCGGCGGTGCTGATCGCGACGGTGTATTCGCAGGTTCTGGCACGATCTGTTGCAAGTCGCGTCCGTTTTCTCGTCTCAATCATGAAGCGGGTCCAGGCCGGCGACCTGTCGCAGCGGGTTCAGCCGACCGGCAACGACGAGATCGACACCCTCGCCCGGCAGTTCAACGCAATGGTCGAGAACCTTCAGGAGCAGGCCCAGACGGTCCGCGACCTGAACCTGAATCTCGAACGCAAAGTCCGTTCCCGCACCGAAGAACTCGCCCAGAGCCAGCGGTCCCTGCAGATCTCTCTGGAAAAACTGCGCGAGAGCGATCGTCACAAGACGGAGTTCTTCTCGAACATCAGCCACGAGCTGCGCACGCCGTTGATGATGATCCTGTCGCCGCTCGACCAGGTGGCCAAGCGCGATGATGCGGGCCTGTCGGACAAGTCGCGCAGCCTGGTGAATGTCGCATCGACCAACGCCAACCGGCTGCTCAAGCTGATCAACCAACTGCTGGATTTCTCCAAACTGGAAGCCGGGCACCTCAAGCTGCGGCACGAGCGAGTCGACCTGCGGATTACCATTGATCGGCTGATCGAGGCAGCCACGCCGCTGGCCGAGCAACGGGGTCTGTCGCTGTCGGCCGATATTCAGCCCGACCTGCCGATCACGGTCGCCGACGAGGAAAAGCTGGACGCGATCATCACCAACCTGATGTCAAACGCGCTCAAGTTCACGCCGCGCGGCGGGTCGGTTGTCGTCCGTGCGGCGGTGGACCACTCCGGGGAGTCGCGTCGATTGCGGATCGACGTCGTCGACTCCGGACGCGGCATCGCGCCCGAGAACCTGCACCGGTTGTTTCAACGGTTCTCGCAGATCGACGGTTCGACCTCCCGCGAGTTTGCGGGAACCGGGCTGGGCCTGGCGCTCGTCAAGGAGCTGGTCGAACTGCATGGCGGAACGATCCATGTCGACAGCCAGCCCGGGCGCGGAAGCTGTTTCTGGTTCACACTGCCGCTGGTCGAGGACGCGATGGCCGCCGGTCCGCAAAGCCACGACAGCGGACCAATCCTGCGGACCGAGCGGTTTGCCGATCTGGCGACCTGCGCCGTGCCGACGCTGCCGTCGGCGCCGCCCGTCCCCGGCAGCCACAAGGTCCTGGTGGTGGACGACACGCCGGAGGTCCGGCAGCTTGTCGGCGAGATCCTGAGCGAGCATTACCACGTCATTTATGCAGAGGATGGCGAGAGCGGGTGGCAGTCGGTTCTGGAGGAGACGCCGGACCTGATCATTTCCGACGTCATGATGCCGCGGGTCGACGGCAACGAGCTTTGCCGGCGGGTGAAAGAAAACCCGGCGACCGCCGCCATCCCGTTCGTGCTGCTGACCGCCCGCGCACAGGTCTCGTTGAAAATCGAAGGCTTGAACTGCGGTGCGGACGATTATCTCGTAAAGCCGTTCCACGCGGAGGAACTGCTGGCGCGCGCGCGGGCGCTGTTGCGGTTGCGGCAGATGCACTCGGACCTGTCGGCCAAGCACGCCCGCCTGGAAGAGACGTTCGCGGAACTGCGGCAGACGCAGAATCAGCTGGTGCAGGCGGAGAAGATGAGTTCGCTCGGCCAGCTGACGGCCGGCCTGGCGCACGAGATCAACAACGCGATCAACGCCGTGTACAACGGCATTCCGGCGATCAGCGACCGGTTGGACCGTCTCCAGCAACTCGTGGTGACGGCTCTGGACGACGGCCTGGAGACTCCGGGCGAGGACCACCTGGATGTTGATGCGGCATTCAAGTCGCTGCG
>JAEUIG010000108.1 GCA_016795125.1 Planctomycetaceae bacterium
ACCGATGCCCCGCATCACCTGGGCACAGGCATTTGCCAGTTCCAGCTGCCGGGCGGTGGCCGCCTCGGCGGCGATCAGTTCCAGCCCCTCGGCGGTACGGCCACGCCGTCCATAGTACGATGCCAGCAACATGCGCTGGTCGGGACCATCCTGTGCAACCTGTTGCAACAATTGCTCGGCGGCCCCAAAATAGTCCGCTCCAGGAGGCTGTGAGGCATCACCGGATTGGGTGCCAAACCCCTCGAGCAATTGCGCGATCGAGGCCATCGCTCCGACTCGGTTCTCCGGAGCGGCGCCTTCGACGAGTTTCTGCAACAGCGCCCGCACCTCGTCGTGCTGGCCGAGCGCGAATTTGACCCGCGCTTCCAGGACGGTCGTAGAGGGCGAGCCCGGCGCCGCCTGCTTCAGCTTCTCCAGGTAGAATTCCGCGTCGGCGGTTTCCTGACTGCTTAACAGGATTTCGATCTGCTGGGACAGCGCCGCCAGGTAGGCTCCGTCGACGGACGTCGCTGCTGCGTCGCCCGGGGCGGCGCTGCCACGTGAACCAGACAGAATAATCACGCGCGACTGCTCCCGCGCGGCCGTCAAGTGGCGCTTTGCGGCGGCTGCCAGCAGCACAACTTCGGGGTCGGCTTCCCCGTACGCCAATTCTCGCAATGCCCGTTCCTCTTCCAGTGACTGGTATTCCGCCAGGTGCATCGTCGCCAGCAGCAGGCGGTCGGTCGCCAGCGGAACCAGGGAACCTGACAGAATCGACGCGAGGAGCGAAATGCCTTCTTCGCGGCGCTCCCTGGTGTTCCATCGCGACTTGATCAGCGCTTCGATGCGCTTGTCTTCGTCGGTGTAGCGGATCTCACGATTTCGTCCGAGAGCCGCCAGGGCGGCTTCGAGGCTCGCGACGTCGCTGCGCCCCATCGTCATCGTGGCCATATGCCGGCGGGCCACGGGAACCGCGACCGCGAGCTGCCGCTCGAGCGGCGTGATCTCGCCGCGGTTCCCTTGTTCTCTGCGTGCGTCGCGGAGTTCGCGATAAACCGTGGCGCCCTCCGAGTCCAGTCGTTTCAGAAGGGTGTCGACAATCTGCGCCGACTCCGCATTCGATCCCGCTTCCTGGAGAAAGAACGCCGCCGCCTCCGACAACAGCTCGACCTGGCTGGCGGTCGCCTGTCGCAGGTCGGCCGGAACCGCAGCCAGTTCCTCGACATATCGCGCCCGGGCTTCTACACGATCGCCCAGTAACTGATACGCATTGCCTGCCAATACGCCGAAGTCCGGCTTGCTCAATACCAGCTGCGCCGCTGCGAGGGTGTCTCGCAATGTCTGTTCCAGGGTCGACGGGGCATCCGGAGTCTTCGACTGGCGGAGCGCATCGATGCGCCGCAGCGCAATCATCAACTGCTGCCAGAGTCCGAGTTCTTTCGGCGCCAGGTCGCGCACCCGCTGGAAGACTTGTGCGGCTTCATCTGCCTGCTCATGCCAGAGCAGAATATTGCCGTAGGCCAGCTGCACGCTGGGATCGTCGTGACCCGTACCTTCGGCGGCCTGTCTGGCGGCGTCGATCGCCAGGGTGTCCAGCGACCAGCGATCGGAGTCACCCAGCTGGTCCGAAAGCTCCGCCGCCGTTTGCGCGACCGAAACCAGGCTGGGGGTCTGCCCCGCCTGCAACGATGTCAGCGCCTGTGCCGCATCGACGTAGCGGCCTGCCCGATACAGATACGCGAGCATTTTGGCGACGAACTCCGGCGTCCGCAGTCCGCACTCGAATGCTTCGCGGTACGCATCGGTGGCCGCCTCGAATTCCTTGGTCCACAGCTGGTCACCCGCGGCATTCAGGATGTTCTGTCTGCGGTCGTGCACCTCTCCCCGCAGGTGCCACAGGCGGTTCCACTTCCGGCGCGCCTGTCCGGCGGTGTCCAGATGTGCCTGTGCCTTGTCCAGCCGCTGCAGCATGTCCCTTGTCAATTCTTCCGGACGATCGCCGACGGCAGTGCCTGCTCCTGCCGCGTCGAACTCCAGGACCAGTTGCACGGCCCGGCCGTATTCGCTCAAGAACGTCATACCCGGAATCTGGCTGATCTCGTCGATCAGCAGACGCAGGCGTTCGAACTGCGCAGTCTGGAATGCCGCCAACTCCGCAGCATCGAGTGTTTCCTGCGGCTGGGTGCGCAGTGCCAGGTCGAACAACATCATGCGGGAGCGGGCGTCGCCCGGGTTGGCTTCCCGCAACCGTTCGAACACCTGTGTGGCGGTCGGCAGATCACCAGTGACCATGCTCAGTC
>JAEUIG010000138.1 GCA_016795125.1 Planctomycetaceae bacterium
GGGACCGATTGCAACTCATGAGCCGAGCCCCCCAACGGGGGCGACACCAGGCCGCGCTTGTACCGCCCCGTTGGGGCTGTCGCGCATGGTTGGGCCGAATCCGGCGGCGTACGCCGCCGGCGACGACGTGTCGGTCCTTCGGACCTGCAGCCGTGGGCGCGGCCGCGCTCACCGCCGGAATCCGACAGACAACGCAGCCTGCAGAGGAGCATCCTCATCCAGCGGTTCCGCCACCGCTCCGGGTGTCTCCACGGAGCGCCAGCCCTGCAGATCGACCGAGCCGTACCGGGTCTCGCCTTCACGCACGAGGAAGAACTTGACCGCCCCCTGATCGCCGGGACGGTGTTCGAGGACGTACTGCAGCGAACCGTCGCTGACGGTTTCCCAGACGTGCAGGCCGACGAGGATGTCGCCGGCGCGGAGACCTGCGGTGGCCATCGTGCTCGAGGGCCGGACGTCATCCACAAGCAGGCCGCCGTGATAGGGCTGGCCATTCAATCGGGGATCATCCTCGCGCAGCGGCGACACCCGCAGGCCGACTTCGTCCCATAGCCGCTGACGGAACGTCATGTTCTGGTCACCCGGCCCCCCGAAGTCGGGGATTTCGGCGTCGCCCTGTGGCACGCTTTCCGCCGGGGCGGCTTCGGTTTGCCGTTCCTCAGTTTTTTCGGAAGCCTCAGATTCTGCCGGAGCCTCTTCAGCGCCGTCGGTCGATGGGCTGCCGGGCGACTCGAACTTGTACGGGTGCACATCGCCGTCAGACATCCGCTGTTCCAGCAAAACAATCAGCCGGCGCACGTCTTCGTGGAGCGCGCGGATTTCGTCGCGGAGCGAGGGGTCCGGCTCGTCATCCGCAGCGGCGGGCCGTTCTGCCTCGCTGCCGTCCTCATAGAGAGTGTCGTCGGACCTGTACGACGATTCGGAAATGGCGCGGTTTGGTTCCGCATGCGGCGTCACCATGAGTTCATTGCTCATAATGCTCTCCAGCGCCTCCACCTGGTCGGAAGAGACGACAAACACCGCCGCACCTTCGTCCGCCAACACGTTGGAGACCGTCGCCCCGGCAACCACCACCTCCACAACCTTGTTGACAACCTCATGCGCTTGGCCTTCCCGCTCGACAACCTGTGTGATGGCCCGAATGCGACCAATGTCGACCAGCTGGTCGGGCTTGAGCCACTCCAGCACATCTTCCCCGAGACTGATGCTCACCACCCGCTTGCCTGCCGGGATGCTGCGAGGGGCAACCTCCGAGTCCGGCGCCATGTCGGCCACCCGCAATTGGTTGAGCACGTTCGGCGCAAACTGCTCGGCGATCTCCACAATCTCGCCCTCCTGTCGACCGTCGCTGATCGTGCCGCGCAACAGCAGCGAATCGCGAATCCAGGTGATCTGCAGGTCGGCGTCGGGGTAGAGGCCGGTCAGTGTTTCAAGGACCTCGTCTCGCTGGCGAGCCTGTGCAAGCTCCTGTTCTTCCCGTTGCCGTTCCGCCAGGGCGCGTCGCACAATCGCATCGGTCTCTTCGCTGACTCCTGTAAAGTCCGGCGGTCCCACCTGGTGAACGTGCACCGGCACTCGCAACGGCTCCTTATAGATGTCCGGAATTGTGACCATCAGCACCGTGGTCCCCCCTGTCAGTCCCTCGATCTGGAGTTGTTTGCGTGACAGTGCCGTTACACGAATGACAGCAGGATCAAATCCCGTGACGCGACTGATGGCGCCGGAGTGGGCATCTTCGACGACCAGCGACGAACCTGCTGCCAGCGACAGTTGCGACCCGATCTCGATGGCGCGGATCGTGCCCGCTTCGGACGGCTCAATCGTCGGCAGCGGAGCTTCCTCGGAGTCCGGTGACCGCATCGGCGCTCGTTGAGGCTCCGGAAGATCCGCGACGGTCGGTTCGTCCGTGGACGGGGTCTCGTCCGGTACGATCCGACCACTCGTCGTCACTTCGTTGTCGGCCGGCGGCGCCTCACGAGCCAGAGGTTCATCGGTCGGCACCGGGTCGGCGAGGAAGTCCAGCTGATCGGAAACCTGCTGCGGTTCATCGGCCGCTGAATACGTCTGCGGTGTCGCTTCGGGGGAATAGGTCGGGTTATCGATGATGCCGTACGCGCCAATCGGCGTCGGTTCGTGTTTCTGCACGACCGTCAGTTGAAACGTCCCGTGGCCTCGCCACTTCAGCAGTTCGCGCGCCTGCTCCGCGTTCACGACCAGGCAGACCGGCACGGTCGCGGCGCGCTCCGGTGCGAACTGCGGCAAAGCGTAAATCCGCACGCGCGACAGAACATCGAGGCGAAGCGTGCCTTCCGCCCTCCCTCCGCTGTCCGACACTCCGTTAATCGACTGCCCCACCTGCACAGTATCCCCCCATCCCAGATCGACCCAGTTGTCGACCGGCACCTGGATTGTCACGACCTTCTGGCCGGCAACCAGCGGCTCGAGTTGCTGGCCGCGCAGGAACTCCGGGATCGGATTCTCCGCCT
>JAEUIG010000166.1 GCA_016795125.1 Planctomycetaceae bacterium
AGGCTCCCGCCGAGCCGCTGCTGCAAACGGCGTCCAACCTTTTTCGCGGCTCGGCAGGAGCCTCGCCCTCCCGGTGCACTACATTGTAGCTTGCCCGGACGCCGCCACCTCTGTCACTCCGGTCAATTCCTGCAGACCGAACAGCCTGATCGCATTCTCCCTCAAAATCAGACGCATGTCGCGGTCTGAAATCTGTGCGTGTTCGATGCGAATCCGCTGCATCGAGGTGTGATACAGCGGGGTATCCGTGCCGAACAGCACGCGCTCGGCGCCAATCTCGCCGACGGCCCACTCGATCAGGTTCGGCGTAATGGACCGCGCGCTGGATGTGTCCGCGAACACGTTTCCGTGACGGCTGGACTGGATCGCCCGTACCTGGTGCGTCGGATCGCCGTCCCACCCGCAACCGATGTGCGCCAGCAGCAGCTTCATCTCCGGAAACTCGTTGGCGAATCGCACCAGGTCGCTGGCGAGGCTGAGCTGCTCGCTGCTGTGCGACAGGATCACGGCCTTGCGCTCGGCGGCGAATTCGAACATCGGCCGGCCGAACTCCGCGACGGGATAACCGTGCTCCTCCGGATGAATCTTGATGCCGACGCACCGTGGCTGCCGCAGCATCTCGTCAGCCTGCTGATACGTCTCCGGCTTCCGTGGATCGATCACCACGTATTGCAGCAGGCCGTCCGTGGCGACGATGTCGCGCGCCGCACTGTTGTTTCCAGCGACAGCATCGCCGTGAAAACGGGGAAACAGCGACTGCAGCGGTGAGACAATCGTCCATGCGATATTCACGGCCCTGGCGCGGCGGGCGACCTCGGCCGCGTCCGCCGTCATGAAATCGTTGACGAAGTCCGGGACCCCCTCGCGAAGGTTCCGCCCATAGTGCCCATGCACATCAATCGCCGGAATGTCGAACATGGTCGATAGTCGATAGACGATGGTCGATGGCTGACGGAGGCGCGCGACGGTCATCACGAGCCGACGTATCGAATTTCGCATTCGACATTTGGGCATTCAGACATTCTGCTCGCCCGCTTTCGGCTTTCCGCTCTCCGCTTTCCCTTCACGGCGCCCAGCGCGGAAACCGCTCCTTCAGCGCCGCGCGAAACGCCGCAAACCCCTCCTCGCTTGCCGCAACATACGGCGGCAGCAGCCGCAACGGGAACCGCGCATCGTGCAGTTTCCACAGCATCTTGTCGAATGCCCCGTCCATGTGAGCCTTGCCCCCGCCGCTCAGCAGCGCCTGGAGAATGCCGGTCAATTCCTGCTGCTGTTCAACCAGCGTGGCCGCATCCCGACGCCGGCCGGCCTCGAAGAATGCGTGCGCACTGGACCAGTTCGTCGCTGCGAGAGAGATCAACAGCCCCACCTCTCCCACCAGGCTGCCATACACGAATCCCGTTTCCGTCAGAAAATGCCTCAGCTGCGGGGCTTCTGTCAGCAGTCCCAGGATGCGGTCCATCGAATCCGTGCTGTTCTTGGTCGCGACCAGGTTGGCATGCTCCAGTGCCAGCCGGCCATACTCCTGCGGAGTCACCAGCCGCTTCGTGCGCATCAGGTTGTAATGCAGGAATGTACAGTCGCCGAACCGTCCGCAGGTCTCCTGAAAAAACTGCGTCAGTTCGGAATCCGACAGCGCGCCCCAGCTGGGCAACGAGATCTGGAACTGCCGCACGCCGAGGTCGCGCGCCATTTCGATCCGCTCAATGATTGTCGGCAACGACAAGCTGATCACGCCGACCATCGGATCCGCGCCGCCCCGCTGCATTTCATCGCTGAAGCAGCGCGCGATCTCCAGGTACTGGCGGTCCGTGACGGCATAGCCTTCACTCGCCGTCCCGAAGACGTACAGATGCTTCGTACCCACCGCGAGCAATTGGCGGACCTGGTCCCGGAACAGGTCTTCCTGGAACTCATGCCGGTCGCTCCAGGGAACGACGCAGCACGCCATGATGCAGCTTGGGTAGCGGGTCACGCGCGACGACTCCCTGGTTACGGCCGAGCCGCTGCGCACAGCGAGCTCATGAATCTGGATAACCAGTCTATGGTCCCTGCAACCGCCCCAACATGCAAGCAAAGCCGGGCGGCGCCAGCGGTGGCACGCCCAGACCAACGGGATGGACGTGGCAAGCGCGCAACAGGCACTCGTGGTGCGACCCGGATTCTGCAACCATCCGCAATCGCGCAACGCGGTCGATCACACTAGCCCGAAGCGCCAGCGAGGCCGTCTCCCGGCGAAGCCGCCGGAGTCTGGCCAAATCGCCCCCGCGGTGAGACAACTCGATCAGCAATCGCGCGCCCTCGCTGGCAAACGCTTCAGCATGACCTACGACACTTCTTTGCGCGTCTTTGCGTCTCCGCGCCTTTGTGTCGATCGTCACCACGATCAACGACGCACTACGCCTCGCCGCGCGCCAGTCGCTGGAAGCGCGCCCGCAGGTCCTGCGTGATCGGCCCCGGCTTGCCGTCGCCGATCGGCCGGCCATCCAGCTTGACGCACGGAATCACTTCCGCCGCCGTGCCGGTCAGGAAGCATTCGTCGGCCGTGAAGATGTCGTGACGCAGCAATGGGATCTCCTGAACGGGCACGCCCGCCTGCTTCGCCAGCCC
>JAEUIG010000742.1 GCA_016795125.1 Planctomycetaceae bacterium
AAGCCTTCCTGCATCGGCTTGTTGTAATACGGAGCGACGATCAGCGCGCCATCCGCGCCGGCCGCTTTGGCCGCTTTCGTCAGCCGGATCGCTTCCGTCGTGCTGTTGGAGCCGGTCCCCGCCATGACGCGAATGCGTCCAGCGGCCTGCTCGCAGACGATGGAAATCACCCGCTCATGCTCGTCGTGGCTGAGGGTGGGGCTTTCGCCGGTTGTGCCCACGGGGCTGATGCAGTTGGTCCCGGCGGCCACCTGGTAGTCGACCAGTTTCCGCAGAGCAGCTTCATCCACCTCGCCGTGCTTGAGCGGCGTAACGAGGGCGACCGTGAGACCTGCGAACTGTTCACCTTTGCGTGACATTTGTCGTACTCGAACGGACGTTAAAAACAGGAGGCAACAGAGGGAACGGAGGAGGTCAGAAGTCAGAGGTCGGAAATCGAGAATTGAAAATGACGATGTGATTCAATGGAAGCAAGGACGCCATTGCAGACTGTCTCAGTTTCCTCCGTTTCCTCCTGTTCAATCCTTTAGCGATTCCGCCAGTCGATGCCGGACATGTCGGCCAGCGCCAGCATCAGGGCGTGGGTGCCGTTGCGGCCCCAGCCTTTGGACTTTACCGACTGATAAAGCTGCTCTGCCAGCGCCAGTCCGGGCATTGCGAGGCCCATGCGCCGGCTTTCGGCCAGGGCAATACCCATATCCTTGATGAAGTGCTCGACGAAGAACCCCGGGTCAAAGTTATTGACCATGATCCGCGGTCCGAGGTTCGACAGCGACCAGCTTCCCGCCGCCCCTGTCGAGACCGACTTCAGGACCGTTTCCAGGTCCAGTCCCGATTTGAAACCGTACAACAGCGCCTCACAGACGCCGACCATTCCGGAAGCAATCAGGATCTGGTTGACCATCTTGGTGTGCTGGCCGGCGCCGGCCGTACCCTGATGGACGATGGTTTTCCCCATCGCTTCCCAGCAGGGCTGCAACGCCTCGACGATTGCCGCATCGCCGCCGATCATGATCGACAGCCGCGCTTCCTTGGCGCCGACGTCGCCGCCGGAGACCGGGGCATCAACGGCATGAACTCCCCTGGACTTGGCGGCTTCCGCGATCTCGACCGCCAGCGACGGTTCACTGGTGGTCATATCGACGAGGATGTTGCCGGCCTTCGACCCGGCGAGAGCGCCGTCCTGGCCGAGGAACACCTCGCGGACATCTTTGGGAAAGCCGACGATCGCGAAAATGACGTCGGACCGTTCAGCGAGTGCTTTCGGCGTATCGGCCCAGCCGGCGCCGCGGTCGAGCAGCGCCTGGGCTTTGCTCCTGGTGCGCGTCGTGACCGCGACCTCGAAACCCTTCGCCAGCAGATGGCCGGCCATGCTGTTGCCCATGACGCCGGTGCCGATCCAGCCGATCTTCGTTGTTCCGGGGGCAATCGTCGGTGTGGCCATCTTTTCGATTTCGTTGCAGCTCTGCGGAGAATGTGAGTGGGTTGGGGCACACTGGAGGCTGCCAGTGGCCGCGCGGGGAGTATACCGGCTGTCGCGCAGGGTGTCATGCGGCCGAATACAGGCAGCCGTACGAGCAGTGGTTTACAACATGGGAGTTCCGCTCCCGCTGCGCCAGGGCGTCCTGCATTCGCCGCGATGCGCATCGGCGCACGCTCCTGGATTCAAGCACGCTTCGGTGGAGCGCGGGCAATCCGGCTGCTATAAGTACGGTCTGCGCCGCACCGAACGGGTGCGCGCTCACG
>JAEUIG010000218.1 GCA_016795125.1 Planctomycetaceae bacterium
TGCACGAACCGTGTCAATCAAGAAGCTCGTTTCTTCGACGTGGTGCGCGTCCAGTTGGCGATAACGTTCTTCCCAAGTCAACGACTCGTCCATCACATACCGCTGCACCTTGATCCAGCCGTATCCGGAATAGTCATGGGCGTCGCTGTCCATCTCTCCGTTTCCTCCGTTGCCTCCTGTTTTTCCCTTCCTGTTCGCTGAAAACTGACCGCTGACAGCTCAGATCGCCGACAGCAGCTGGAACGGGTCGCTGAGCATATTGCACAGGGCGGCGAGGAACCGCGCGGCGTCGGCGCCGTTGATCACGCGGTGATCGTACGACAACGACAGGGGGAGCAGCAGTCGTTCGACTGGCTTGCCGTCGACAAGTTTCAACTCGGACTGCGACCGGGACATGCCGAGGATGCAGACCTCCGGGTAGTTGACGATCGGAGTGAACGACGTGCCGCCGATGCCGCCGAGGTTGGTGACGGTGCAGGTGGCGCCCTGCATGGAATCAATCGGCAGCTTGCGGTCGCGGGCTTTCTCCGCGAGGTCTCCGAGTTCGGCCGCGATCTCGAGGATACTCTTGCGGTCGGCGCCGTGAACGACCGGGACCATCAGACCGTTCGGCGTGTCGACTGCGCAGCCGATGTTGTAGTACTGCTTGAAGACGATCTCGAACGTCTCGGGATCGAGGCTGCTGTTGAACTTGGGGAACGCCTGCAGCAGCGTGGCCAGCGCCTTGATGGCGATGGCGGTCATCGTCACTTTCGGGCCTTTCTGACCGGGTCCGGTCCCGAACCGCTTGCGGGCCGCTTCGAGATCGGTGATGTCCGCGCGGTCGTGCTGCGTGACGTGCGGAATCACGTTCCAGGAGACGGTCAGGTTCTCGGCGGCGGTGCGGCCGATCTTGTTCAGTTTCTCGCGCGTGATGGCGCCGAACCGCGAGAAGTCCGGCAGCGGCGGCGGCGCGAGCGAACCGGACATCATCGCCGACTGCTGCGGCGCCCGAACGGCCGGCAGGTTGGATGCCTGGAGGCGGGATTTGACGTAATCGCGAACGTCTTCGTGTGTGATGCGTCCGCCGGGTCCCGAGCCCGTGACGTCGCGGAGTTCGACGCCGAGCTGGCGGGCGAGCCGGCGCGTCGACGGCGATGCGGGAATCGGGGAGCCGTCTCGCGGCGGGGCGGATGGCGCGCGGGATACGGCTGCTGGCTGCAAAGCCGCAAGCGGCCGCGCGGGTGGTTCGGACTTGGGCGCCGGCGTTGCCGCTGGCGGTTTCGCGGCGGGAGTGGTCTGCGGGGCTGGCTTCGCGGATGGGGCGGGCGCTGCCGTTCCGGTCGTCGCGAGCGTAAACAGGTTCTGGCCGATCTTCACCGTAGAGCCGGTGGAGACGTGCAGGGATTCGATCGTCCCGGCGAACGGGCAGGGGAGTTCGATGACGGCTTTCTCGGTCTCCAGGTCCATGACGACCTGCTCGGCCGCGATCGTGTCGCCCGCCTTGACATGAATCTCGGCGACATCGGCGGTTTCGATCCCTTCGCCGAGAGCCGGCAACTGGAACTCAATCCGCTGCGCCGCTCCGCCGCCGGGTGCCACCGCCGCCTTCGTCGGCGCAGGCACTGCCAACGACTCCGCTGGTGGTTTCGCAGCCGGCTCAGGTTTTGCGGGCGCGGCAGCCGGTTTGGCGTTCGCTGCGGGCACCGCGCCGTTTCCGGCGGCGTCGATGGTCAGGACGACGTCGCCGACCTTGATGGTGTCGCCGGACTTGATGCGCAGTTCCTGGATCGTGCCGGCATGCGGGCACGGCAGCTCGACGACCGCTTTCTCGGTCTCGAGTTCGGCGACGACCTGATTCGCCTCGATCCTGTCGCCGGGTTTGACGTGAATCTCGGCGACGTCGGCGGATTCGACGCCTTCGCCAATGCTCGGCAGTTTGAATTCAATGCTCATGGCGGCCAATCGTAGCGCAGACAGGATGCGCGGAGCAAGTTAGGTCGGATCGCGTTTCGCGAGCCGCCGGGCTTGGCCCGGCGGTACGGCGGGGCTAAACCCCGCCGCTCGCCATGCGGCTCATGCTCTCAGCGGTTCGACCTTGTTGGGGTCGATCCCCAGTTCGCGGATGACTTCCGGCAGCCGTTCGACCGGGAACTGTCCCCGCTGGGCCAGTCCGGACAGTGCGGCGTAGGTGGTGCATTCGGCGTCGATTTCGAAGTGCCGCCGGAGTGCGGGCCGAGTGTCGCTGCGACCGAACCCGTCGGTGCCGAGGACGATATATGTCGTCGGCACCCATTCGCGAATCTGGTTAGCGACGAGCCGCACGTTTTCGCTGGCGGCGATCACTGGTCCCTGGACGCCGGCGAGGGCTTTCGCGAGATAGCTCTGCCTGGCCGGCTCGCCGGGGTGCAGCCAGTTCCAGCGTGTGGCGGACCCGGCGTCGCGCGCCAGTTCGCTGTAGCTGGTCACGCTCCACACGTCGCAGCCGATGCCGTACTTCTCCTTGAGCAGCGTCTGGGCGCGGCGGACTTCGCGGAGGATCGGCCCGCTGCCGAGCAATTGCGGCCGTTCCTTCTGCCCTTCACCCGAATCGGTGCTCACCAGTTTGTACATCCCCTTGAGGATGCCTTCGGTGACGCCGTCGGGCATGGCCGGCTGATCGTAGGCTTCGTTGTAGACGGACAGATAATAGAAGACCCGTTCGTGATCGACATACATCCGCTTGAGGCCATCCTGGATGATGACGGCCAGCTCGTAGGCATAGGCCGGATCGTAGGCGATGATGTTCGGCACCGCGGAAGCGGCAAGCTGGCTGTGACCATCCTGGTGCTGGAGGCCTTCGCCATTGAGCGTGGTTCGTCCGCTGGTGCCGCCGACGAGGAAGCCCTGGGCGCGGGAATCTCCGGCCAGCCAGATGAGGTCGCCGACCCGCTGGAAGCCGAACATGGAGTAGTAAATGTAGAACGGAATCATCGGCAGTCCGAGATTCGCGTATGCCGTACCGGCGGCGACGAATGACGCCATGGCGCCGGCCTCGTTGATGCCCTCTTCGAGGACCTGGCCGTCCACTTCTTCCTTGTAGTAGACGAGGCTGTTGGAACCGTCGGGAAGCAGGCGATCAACCGGCTCGTACTTCTGCCCTTTGCTGGAGTAGATGCCGAACGTGCTGAAGAACGCTTCCATGCCGAACGTCCGGGCTTCGTCGGGGATGATCGGCACGATGAACTTGCCGATGCCCTTGTGACGCATCAGACCCATCAGGATCGCGCTGTACGCCTGAGTCGTCGACGCCGTTTTCCCTTCCGTGCCCTTGAGCTGGCGGTTAAAGGATTTGTCTTCGAGATCCGGGATCTCCAGCTTGGCGTAAGCAGGTTCGCGCTTGGGCAAATAGCCGCCCAGCTGCTCGCGCCGGGCGCGGAGGTAGGCCATTTCCGGTCCATCGTCGGCCGGCTTGTAGAAGGGAAGCTTGTCGAGATCGTCGTCCGCAATCGGCACGGCGAACCGATCCCGGAATTTGCGGACGGAATCGACGCTCTTAAACTCCTTCGCGTTGTGGGCCACCATGCGGCCCTCGGCCTCTTCACCCAGGCCGTAACCCTTGATGGTCTTGACCAGGATGACCGTCGGCGCGCCTTTGTGATTGACGGCCGAATGGTAGGCGGCGAACACCTTGTCCGGATCGTGGCCGCCGCGGCGCAGCTTCTGCAACTGCTCGTCGCTCAGATGGTCGACCATCTCCAGCAGCGAGGGATCGGTGCCGAAGAAGTGCTCGCGAATGTACGCGCCGTCGGAGACGACGTACTTCTGGAATTGTCCATCGACGACTTCGCCCATCCGCTGGACGAGCTTGCCGTCATGGTCTTTCGCCAGCAGGGGATCCCAGTCCCGACCCCAGACCACCTTGATGCAGTTCCAGCCCGCGCCGCGGAAGGCGCCTTCCAGTTCCTGGATGATCTTGCCGTTACTGCGGACCGGTCCGTCCAGCCGCTGCAGGTTGCAGTTAATGACCCAGACGAGGTTGTCGAGGTTTTCCCGTGACGCGAGCGTGATCGCGCCGAGCGTTTCCGGCTCGTCGGTCTCGCCATCGCCGATGAAGCACCAGACCTTCGACTTGCTCGTGTCCAGCAGGTTGCGGTGCTGCAGGTAACGCAGGAACCGGGCATGGTAAATCGAGCAGATCGGACCGAGCCCCATGGAGACGGTCGGGAACTGCCAGAAGTCGTCCATCAGCCACGGGTGCGGATAGGACGAGAGCCCGGTGCCGCGGACGGTCTCCTGTCGGAAGTTCTCGAGGTGGCTTTCGGACAACCGGCCTTCGAGGAACGCGCGCGCATACATGCCGGGGGAGGCATGCCCCTGGAAATAGACCATGTCGCCGGTGTGATCCGGAGTCCGCGCGTGGAAGAAATGATTGAAACCGATCTCGTACAGGGTCGCCGAGGAGGCGTACGTCGAAATATGTCCGCCGACTTTGCCTCCGTCCGCCGTTTTCTTGTTGGCGCGCAGCACCATCGCGAGCGCGTTCCAGCGGTTGATGCTCTTGATCCGGCGTTCCATCTCGACGTTGCCGGGGTACCGCGGTTCGTCTTCGACGGAAATCGTGTTGATGTAGGGCGTTGTGCTCGAAAACGGGATCATCACGCCGCGCTGGTAGGCGCGTTCGCGGAGGTTGATGAGCAACTGCTGGGTCCGTTCGGGACCGTAGCGGTGCAGCACGTCTTCCAGCGATTCGTACCAGTCGTCGAGTTCCGAGGGGTCAATTCCCTGGACGGCTCCGGTCGAGACCTGATCAACCGACATACGCAAACCTCGCAATCAGAGTCAGCATGATGATCAACGGCTTGCAGAAGCGTCCGGTGGCAGGACGCATGCAGAGACCGCGCAAATCGTTACGCAGGGTATTCTAGTGATTTTTGCGGTCAGGTGAACGGCGAATGGTGGCTGCGAAACCGCCAGCGGGGACCGGGCGTCACTCGTTTTCCGGGGACGGGACGGGGAGTTTGGCCTGATCGGCCCAGTCGAGGCGGACAATGCGGCCGGCGTCGAAGCCGCAGATCGCCCATTCGCCAAGGGGATCGCAGCGGACGGCTGTGATGTCCGACGGGGTATTGGCAGCCCAGAGGAGCTGGCCATCCACGTGCAGCCAGTACAACTGCCGTTCCAGCGTGGCGGCGATGAGCCGCTGGGCTTCGAAGCTGGACGAAATCCGGCTGACGGTGCCTTCGACCACGTACGCGCCAACGTTCTGCCCTTCGCCGTCAAACGTCTGAACGCCGTGGTGGTAGGCGGCGAGATACACGACCTCGGCGTCGCCCGTGATGCACACGCCGCCGGCGTTCGACCACAACTTCTGTTGCCAGATCTGCTCACCCGACAGCGAATGGCAGCAGAGCAGGCTGTGCTCGGCGGCGCCGATCAGCAGCGGCGCGGAGGCCGCGAGCTGCAGATGCGACAGCGGCCGGATGGTCTCGAACTCGCACTCCCGGTGCTTGTGCTCGGAATAAATCACGTTGTGACCGTTCGCCATGCAGGCCACCATGTGGGTGCCGTAGGGAGCGATTGCGGCCGCGACACAGACTTCCGGCAGGGTGACCT
The DNA here is from genome assembly GCA_016795125.1 of Planctomycetaceae bacterium. GTDB lineage: Bacteria > Planctomycetota > Planctomycetia > Planctomycetales > Planctomycetaceae > JAEUIG01. The sequence goes on from JAEUIG010000218.1 coordinate 5,575, forward strand.
TCCAGATGGACTGCAGGTCGTAGTCCAGGCGGTGCAGAGTGGCTTCACCGGTGATGGCGACGCCGAAGCGGCCGTCGTCGCTCCAGTCGAGAACGCGGACCGGTTCGCGAAGCCGCGTGAGGGCGGCGATGCGTCCCTGGCGGTCCAGCCGGAACAGCGTGCCGGCTTCATCAGCGGCAAAGACCTCGCCGGTTTCGACGGCGAGGTCCATTGCGGTCAGCGGACCGTCGGCGTTGCAGGTCCACTTGAGCGTCGGTCCGATGCCGCGTCCCCGTCGATGCCAGTCGGCTGCGGCGGGGGACGGGTCGTCGGTCATCGTCGGGTGTACGACTGTCGGCAGAGGATGTCGAGGGCGGCCTTGAGGTCCGGATCGGTCGCGGGGTCAACCGCGGCCGAGGAGGAACGCCTCTCGGATTGTTCGGCCGGAGCATCAACGACCACGTCCGGCTCAAGGCCGATTTTACTGTAGCTGTGGCCGTCCGGGGAGTAAAACCGGGCGGTGGTCAGCCGCATGCCGATCCCCGAGTTGAGCGAGGCGATGGTCTGCACCGACCACTTCCCGTAGGAATTGCGGCCGACAAGCGTGCCGCGGTGATGGTCCTTGATGCAGCCGGCAACCAGTTCGCTGGCGCTGGCGCTGTAACCGTCGATGAGCACGACGAGCGGCAATTGCCAGGTTCCGGGGCCGAAGGCGTCGAAGACTTCGTTGTCTTCCGGCAGCCGTCCGCGAGTGGTGGCGATCACGCCGTCGTTGATGAAGACGTCGGCCACGGCGACGCCCTCGTCGAGGAGGCCGCCCGGATTGCCGCGCAGGTCCCAGATCAGGGCCTTCATTCCCTGCCGCTGGAGGTCCTGCAGGGCGTGTTCGAGTTCATCGGCGGTGCGCTTCTGGAACGTCGTCATGCGGAGGTAGGCCACGCCGCACTCTGCGTTGACCATCTTGGCGACCGGGATGCTTTTGACCTTCACTTCGCGGCGATAGCAGGTGGCCGTGTGCGGCTCGGTCGATTCTCCGTCGAGTTCGAGACGGACCTGGCTGCCGGCGGCGCCGACGAGAAGTCCGGCGGCTTCCTCGGTGCTGAGGAACCGGCAATCGACGCCGTCGATGGAGATGATCCATTCGCCGGCGAGCAGCCCGGATTCCATCGCGGGGCTTTCGGGGAGCACGTCGACCAGTTCCATGCCCTTGCCGAGCGTCCCTTCCATCACGATGCCGATGCCGACGAACTGGCCGTCGATGTTGCTGTACATGTCGGAGTACCGTGCCGGCGTGAGCACGCTGCTGTAGTCGTCGAGGCAGTTGCAGGCGCCGAACACGTATTCCATGACGACGGCGCCGGGCGGCACGCCGGCGATCCGCTGTGCGGCGTCGCAGACGTCGCCGACCACACGGCGCATGTCGCCCTGGCTGCCAATCGGCTTGTTCCAGTATTCCTGATGCAGCAAGGTCCGCAGTTCCTGGATGTGGGCGAAGTCCGCCGCAACCAGGTTCTGATCGAGAAACTTCGGATTGGCGAGCGCCAGCCAGAGACTCTCGGTGCCGTGCGCGACGATCGACTGCGTGTCGATCGTCTCGACGAACCGGGACCGGATGTTGTTGACGACGCTGTCGAGCAGATCGAGCGCGTCGGTGCGCGGCTGCGTGAGCAGTCCCTTGTTGAAGGAGTCGTCGGAGTACCGGCGGTCGATGCTGAACTGGAACTTGGACCGGCGGAGACCGTAAACGAGGTCGTTGTTCTCCGGCCAGGATTTGATCGCGAGTTCGTAGTGGTCGATGGCCTCGCGCCACTGGCGTTGCCGTTCAAAATCGCGTCCGGCGCCGACGGCGTCGTCGGCCGACGCGGCGACGGTGTCGCCCGCCCGGCCGGTCTGCGGCACGGCCAGCAGGAACCCGAGAATCAGCACCCACAGACAGAGAGTGCGCCCGCGTGCAAGTCCGAACGTCATTCCGTTCCCCTCGAGTCGGCGGCGGCCAACCCCTCATGGCCGCTGAGAAGACCGGGCCGAACGACAAGGTCGTGTCCCGGCAGTGACAGGACCGCGGATGTCAGGCGACCACCGGCGAAGGCCGGCGGCGGCACGACATGTGACGCGGCCATCGAACATAGACCACGATGCGCGTGTGGTCAAAAAGCCGCAAGCCGGGAACTGCAGTCAAACCGGCAATGGCGGTCGAATCAGGCGCAGTTCGGCCGGTCGCACGGGTCGTCGGTGAGTGCACCGGGCGCTCGCGTTGTAACGGATGCGCACGGCGATCCAAGAATGCGGCCGCAAAAGCTCGCGGCGGAAGCTGACAGACGCACTTGTCGTGGTCCGACCATCGCTGAATATCAGGCACTTACCAGCCCGACGCGCTAGCGAGGGCGTCCCGCTGCTGGAATTTCGCCCTCGCTGGCGCGTCGGGCTAGTGAACCTGCCTGACAGTTAACGGTTCTCAGAGCACGACGCGCTCGCGGCTCGGCAGGAGCCGCGCCCTCCCGACAGGTGGGGGTCAGTTGGCGGCCGGTTCGGCGAGGGGCTTCTGGGCTTCCACCAGGATGCCCCCCATCCGGAAGAACCGGTGAATCGGGGAGAACCACAACTGCTCGTGCCAGGGGAGTCCGGCCTCGACGCAGGCCTGTTGCAGTTCGGGCCGGCTGTAGGTGCGGCACTTCCAGGTGTGGCTGGTCAACATGCCGGGGTACGTGTTCTCCGTCGCCAGCAGGAGCAAGCTGCCGCCCGGCCGCAGTACGCGTCCCATTTCGGCCAGTCCGGGGCGGGGATCGGAGAGATGCTCGATCACCCAGCCGCAGGTGACGCAATCAAAAGACCCTTCCGCGAAGGGCAGGCGGGTCATGTCGGCGGCGACATAGAACGGGCGATGGTTCTTCACGCGCTGCCGGGCGCGGCACAGCATCTTGTGTGACAGGTCGCAGGCGACGATCTGGGTATGCTGGGGCGCAAAGCGCAACAGGTGTCCCAGGATCTGCCCGGCGCCGGAGCCGACGTCGAGGATCGAATGAAAGCGGGTGACGTCGAAGTTGCGGCGGCGGAGCATGCGGCCGACGAGCGGCTCGTGCAGCGAGAGGAGGCTGCTCATGGCGAGCACAGCGCCGGCGGGGCCGTCGTAGAAGTGCCGGATGTGGATGCGGTACTGACGTTCCGTCAATCGGCGGATGCCGCGAAATTCCATGAGTCGCCGCAATGCGGCGTGACGGTTGCCGCGCGGATCACGCGTAGTTTGGATTGTTCGACGCGAAGTCACACACGCCTCGCAGTACCGGAACGCCGCCCGCCTGGCGGAACGTAGACGCAGACAGCGTATCTACGCGGATGCAGGTCAGCAACTGATGGAAATTGAGATCAGCCGATCTTTTGATCGGCGTCGACGATCCAGTCGTACGCGATGCGAGCATTGGGCGCATCGCGGAGTCCTGCGACAAAGCCGGGGGACTGGATCAGGCGGCCCAGGCGCGCCAGGACATGCAGGTGCGTGCGGGTGTCGCGACAGAGCACGAGGAAGAACAGGTCGGTGGAGAGATTGTCCGGCGCGCCGAAGGGAATGCCTCCCAGCGTCCTTCCGAAGGCGACGACGGAATCGGACATGGCGTCCGGGAGCGGCTGCCGAGGGTGGGGCAGGGCGACGCCGTGTGCGAACGCGGTCGACATCAGTTCCTCGCGTTCCTGCACCGCCTTGAGGATCGCCGCCGGCTGCCAGATTTTCCAGGTGCGTCCGGCGACTTCGATCAGGCTTTCCAGCAACGACCGCTTGGTGCGCGCGTCCAGCGGGACCTGCACGGTCTCCAGGCTGAGGAGGCTGCTGACGGGCACGGCCGCATCGAGTTCCACGGAGCGCTGGGATTTCTCCACGGCGGCCAGCTGCGCATCGGAGTATTCACGCATCTCCTGTTCGAGCCACTGAGTGATCTCAGCGGCGTGGAACTGCCATGTGCCAGAGCGTTTATGGCCGGGAAGCCGGCCGCGGTTGGCGAGTCGCTCGAGTTCGCGACGATCTCGTCCGAGATGCTCGGCGAGTTCGTCAAGCGTGTACCAGTCGCCGGACATGGGGGGTCGCAGCCGTCGTGGCGGGGCCGTGTGGGGCGCGAGACCGGGGCTGTCTCGCGATACCGGGAGTGCCAGGCCGCGGCCTGGAAGCTCAGGTGGGAGTCGTCAGCAGTTGTGCAAACCGCAGCATGCACTCGCGTATTAGACTGCGGTGATCGCGCTTCCACAAGTCCCGCGACCAGACCTCAATCTCATAGCAGCCGCGGTACCCGGCCGACTCAAACGCCGCGATCATTTGCGCCAGCGGGATGACGCCGTCGCCCGGCAGCAGGCGATCGTTGTCGCAGCGCGGCGGGTCGCGCCAGTCGCTGAGCTGGACCGTGGAGACATACGGGACGAACTCCGGGATGCGCTCCAGCAGCCGCGGTTCCTGCCACAGGTGATACGCGCCGAACGCCATGCCGATGTGCGAATGATTAAAGCGGGTCAGGACGTCGAGCGTCGCGTCGAGCGACGTGAGGAACGACCATTCTTCGTCGAACAGCTGATGCATCGGCTGAATCGCGAGGCGGACGTCGCATTCCGTCGCCTGGTCGGCGAGTTCGACGAGTGCTTCGACCAGCAGGCGGCGTGCGTGCGTGCGGATGTGGCCGCAGAGCGCCCCGGGGACGACGACGAGCGTCCGTGCGCCGATGTGCTGCGCGGCGCTGATGGCGGCGCGGGCATCGGCGACGGCATCGACATAGGAATGTCCGTTGGCGCCGGTGAACCCGCCGACCCAGCCGAGTGAACTGGCCGTCAGCCCCGCGTCCCGGAGCAATTCCGCGCCGAGTTCGATGCCGCAGTCCTGCAGGCGGTCGAGCGAAACGCCGATATTGCGCAGCCCGGCCTCCCGAAACTCGGCGATGGCTTCGGGAAGGGACCAGCGGACGGTCGTCGTCTGGGTGATCGACAACCGGGCGGTGGAAACCGGCGCGACGCCTGCTTCGCGCAGTTTGGGGAGCGTCTGAGAGACCGCGGAACGCGGCGACGGAGATGCACTCAAGCGGGTACCCGCAATCCTTTGCCAGCGAGATCCAATGGTCGCCCCACGCAAGCGACCGTGAGCAGACAGCACGATGCAATCAGCAGTTGGCAGCGGGAGTCGGCCGGACGGCGCGGCAGCCATCCGGGGCCGCGCTGCCCAGCGGACGCAGGTCGTCAGCCGGCGGCGTTGGTGGCCACGGACGGATCATCCGCAATGTTGACCCAGACGTGGACGTGCGGGGCGCCGCGATAATGCCAGACGAAGGACGGGCCTTCGATGCGCCAGATGTCCCAGACGCTGTCGTTGCCGATGTCGTCTTCGCGGAAGAAGGCCAGCGAACACTTGTCGAGTCCGCCCTGTGCCGTCAGGCACTGCAGCGCCTGGTCGCGGTCTGACACGCGGTACGGTTCAAGCAGGGTCGTCAGCACCGCCTGCGCATGTTCCTTCTGATCGGCCGAGAGCTCGGCAATCGGGATGCCGGCAAACCCGCCGGCGGCGCCGCGGAACGCGACTTCGCTTTCGTACGGGGCAGTGGAGATCAGGGCGAGATCGCGCTGCTTGCCGTCGAGCATCTCGAACAGCTTGTTCGCCTTGAGCGCCTGGTGCCAGTAGACGTTGCCGGGATGATCGGCGGCTTCGTCAAAGCCCTGCGCGGCGTGGCCGTAGAAGATGGGCCCGCCGAACGCGACGTGCTCGGTGCTGTCGGCATCGCAGCGGATGGTGAGATGCCGGCCGGTCATCACGAATTCCCACTTCCCGTTCCCCGGTTCGCCGAAGATGGCGATCGTCTGGGCGCGCCCGTATCCGCCGGCGTCGTCCTGCAGCTGCTTGCGGATTTTCTCGTGAAAGTCCGGGTTGTACATGCCAAGGAAGATGGCCTCGATCATGTCGCGCTGGTCGGCGGTGTAAAAGTCGCCACCGACGTTCAACGACTTCGGGTCGGTGATGCTCCAGTTGTTGGAGACGTGGGTTCTGAGCAGTCCGCGTTCGTCCTGATGGTCCCAGGCGAAGCAGATCCTGGAACGCTGGGCGTCGGAGAGCGATTCGTAGAGTCTCTGGACCAGTTGTTCGGGTTGTGCGTTGGCGTCCTCAGCGGCGCGCGCGACGTGCGGCGGGAGCAGCAGACCGGATGAGGAGGCAGCAGCGGCGGCGACGGCGGTGGCCTGCACGAACTGGCGACGGTTCAGCGACTGCGCAGAGGGCAGATCGCAGTCGGGGCAGTGTCGGGAAGTCGACATGGGCGCTCCTTTCGGGAGTTCGTGATGCAACGACGAAGACCTCGCAATGCTGGCCGTAGTATGCGCAGCCGGTTGCCGTGAATGCAATGTTGGTCGGCGAACGGTCGCGCACCGTCGGATGGAATTCTGAATGCTGACCAGTGATGTGTGTTTGTGACACATTCCGCGTCGCCATTCCGTAGTTTTTCGTCGTCTTCCGGCCACCACCGATTCCTCGCACGCTTATGCCGCTGTCGATCGCTTCCACACTGAAACGCGCCGCAGGCCCGTTGCTGAAAGTGCCGACGGCGGACGGCGCCGCTGGAGAGGCGCTGCTGACCGACGGGGACGGCAACCTGTCGTTTGGGAATCCGGTTCCGGCGGCGCACAATCATGACGGCAGCTATCAGCCGCTGGACGCCGAACTTTCGGCCATCGCCGGACTCAGCAGTGCTGCCGACAGGCTTCCCTATTTCACAGGTTCGGGAACAGCGGCGCTGGCGGACCTGTCGACCGCGGGTCGCGCGCTGATTGATGATGCGGATGCCGCCGCCCAGAGATCGACGCTCGGGCTGGGAACCGCGGCGACGCAGAACGCCGGCGCGTTCGAGGCCGCCGGCACGGCAGCGACGGCGGTGAGTGCACATGAGGCGGCAGGCGACCCGCATCCTCAGTACCTCACGGCGTCGGAAGGCAGCGCCGCATACCAGCCGCTCGATGCGGAGTTGACGGCGCTCGCGGGGCTGACGAGCGGGGCGAACAAGCTTCCATACTTCTCAGGGTCGGGAGCGGCGGCGTTGACCGACCTCTCAGCGGCCGGGCGGGCGCTGATTGATGATGCCGATGCGGCGGCACAACGGACCACGCTCGGTCTCGGCACCGCGGCGGTGGAAGCGGCCAGTGCGTTTCAACCGGCCGATGCCCAACTGACGGACCTGTCGGCCCTGTCGTATTCCGGGAACGCGCTGAAGGCGTTGCGGGTCAATGCGGCCGCGACGGGACTGGAGTTTGCCAGCATCGGCGGCGGGTCCACGGAACTCGACATCCACGCGCAGTCGAGCACCTACGCGCAGCAGGCCTCGGACCTGGGGGACCTGATCGATTTCGACACGGCCGGCCAGACGTTGAACCTCCTGGCGGCGGCGACGGCCGGAGACAAGTACTTCTGCTGGGTCCGGTATCGCGGCGCCGACACCGGAGTTCTGACAGTTGACGGCAATT
>JAEUIG010000222.1 GCA_016795125.1 Planctomycetaceae bacterium
GATTGCCGGTATCGCGAGTGTCAGCAGCAGCAGCGAAATCATGGGCTTACCGTACTTTCAGCGAAAAAAAAACAGGAGCCAACAGGGGAAACGGAGTGGTATCCAATCGACATCAGGATTGTGCAAATGGCCAATCGTCTGCCCCTCTGTGACCTCTGTTACCTCCTGTTCCTTGTATTACTGTCCAAACGCTCCCAGCATCAGCAGCGCGCCGAGGATGACGCCAGCCCACATTACGAGGGCGTACGACGACACCACCCCGCCGTGCAACCGACGCGGCCAGGCGCTGAGCATCTGCGGGATGCCGCCGATGCCGTCCACTATCCGGTCGATGACGTACTTGTCGATCAGCGTTGCCAGTGCTGCCAGCAGTCGCAACGGCACCACGATCAGCACCATGAACAGCTCATCGAAGTACAGCTTGCCCAGCGAAAACTTGTACAGCGGCGAGAATGCGGCGGCGAACCGGGCCGGCGTCTCCGGCGCGGAGACGTACATCAGCCAGGCAATGCCGATCCCGGCGAAGGCCAGCACCGCGCTCAGCGCCATCAACCCCACGTGGAAGCCGTGCGACTCCGCTGCGGGCAACCCCGGCATATGGTGCAGGTAATTGCCAAACAGGTGCGTCGGGCCGACAACGGCGCCAATCGCGACGGCGCACAGTGCCAGGAGCCGCAGCGGCCACGCCATGATCGGCGGGGCGTCGTGCGGATGATGCCCAGCCTCTTCGGGGAATTTCTCTGGTCCCCAGAATGTCAGGAAGTACGCACGGAACGTATAGAACGCCGTGAGCAGGGCCGTCAGCGTCGCCACGCCGAAGATCGCCAGAAAATAGCGGCCGTGTTCCGGATGCTGCGACGCTGCCGAGAGCACCGCCAGGATGTCGTCCTTGCTCCAGAATCCGGACAACAGCGGCACGCCCGCGAGCGCCCCTGCCCCGCACAGAAACGTGAGGTGCGTAATGGGTAGCGCGTGACGCAGTCCGCTGAAGCGCCGCATGTCGATCACGTCCCCCATCGCATGCATCACGCTGCCCGATGCCAGAAACAGCAGGGCCTTGAAGAACGCATGCGTGAACAGGTGGAACATCGCCGCGGTGACGGCCAGTCCGGCGATTCCCTCGCCCCCCGCGCCGGCGCCCAAGGCCATGAACATGTAGCCGAGTTGGCTGACGGTCGAATACGCCATGACGCGTTTGAGGTCGGTCTGCGTGAGCGCGATGAGCGCGGCGATCAGCGCCGTGGCGGCGCCGATGCCCGAAACGACCATTTGCGCCGTCGGAGCGTGGATGAACAGCGGGGTGCACCGCGCCACCATGTAGACGCCGGCGGTGACCATCGTCGCCGCATGGATCAGGGCGCTGACAGGGGTCGGCCCTTCCATCGCGTCCGGCAACCAGACGTGCAGCGGAAACTGTGCCGACTTGCCGCAGGCGCCGACGAACAGCATCAGGCAGATGGCGGTGATCAGCTGCGGCGACTCGGCCGCCTTTAAGGCGATGAAGTCCGGCCGGCCCAGGACGTCGGCGAAGTCGAGCGAATGAAACGTATACCAGATGAAAAAGATTCCGGTCAGGAACCCGAAGTCGCCGATGCGGTTGACGACGAACGCCTTTTTCGCGGCCGCCGCAGCGCTGGGCTTGGAAAACCAGAACCCGATCAGCAGGTAGCTGCACAGGCCGACCGCTTCCCAGAAGACAAACAGCATCAGGAAGTTGCCGGCGAGGACCAGCATGCACATCGAAAACACGAACAGGGAAAACGCCGCAAAGAAGCGGGGATACCCCGGATCGCCGTGCATGTAGCCGGCGGCGAAGATCGACACCAGCAGGCTGACGCCGGTGACCATCGCCAGCATGATGGCCGACATGGCGTCGGCGTGCAGATCGATGCGCACGTCGACGGCCCCGACCTTGAGCCACTGGTAGCCGGCGGCGATTGCGGTGGTGGCGGGATGCGCTTCAAAGCCGCCGGGAACGACCTTCGTCAGCACCAGCAGCGATGCCGCGAATGCGACCGCCAGTCCGATCCAGCAGGGACCGTGGCTGCGCTCTTTCAGGAACCACTTCCCGGCCAGCGTGATCACGATCGCCGCCGCCAGAGGCGCCAGCGGAATCAGCCACAGGGCAAGGGTTTGGACTTCGTGGGACATTCCGGGGGTTTAGTGGGTCGTGGGTAGTGGGTAGTGGGCAGCCACGTCGGCTTACCGCACGCCGATCTCCTGGGGGACGCCATCGACACGTCCATTGACCGGCGGCTGCGGAGCGCCTTCATGCATCTCCGGCGCCCGGCCGGCCGGGGTGAGGCGCGGGAAGTGCCTGACGTCTTCTGGAGCCGGCGGGTCGGCCCGTTCATTCGTGGACTTCGGCGACGGCAGGTCCGGCTCGCGCAGTTCCGACCAGACCTGGATGTCGAGCGAGCGAACCTTCTGGTACAGCGCGAGGATCAGCGCCAGCGCCAGTCCCGCTTCGCAGGCGGCGATCGTCAGGATGAAAATCGTGAAGGCCTGTCCCTCGAGCGTGTTGTGCAGGCGGCCGAACGTCACGAACGTGAGCGACACGCCGTGCAGCATCAACTCGGCCGACAGCATCATCAGGATCAGGTTGCGGCGCGTGAGAAAGCCGAGCGCTCCCAGGATGAAGAGCGCCCCCCCGACCGCCAGATAGCCCTCGTACTCTCCGCTCATAGCGTCCCCTGCGACCGGCGCGGCGCAATCGCGATGGCCCCGATGCTGGCCACCAGCAGCACTGTCCCCGCCAGTTCCACCGCGTACAGATAATCGCCGAACAGCGACCGCCCCAGCGACTGCATCTTGCCGTCGGCGCCATGCGTGCGGCTCAGCCCGTTCTGCGCCAGGGCCGGCTCGATCACGGCGGCCTCTTCGGGCGGTCTGGCCGCCGGCCAGGCATCCGACCGCAAGGTCGCCAGCAGCGCCCCGAACAGTACGAACGCCCCGACGCTGGCCAGCACCACATGGTGCGAATGCTGGTCATAAGCCGTCGCGCCGGCCTGCTGGGCCAGCATGATCACGAACAGAAACGTCACGATGATCGCACCGGCGTAAACGATGATCGTTGCCGCGGCGAGAAACGCCGCCTGCTGCAGCAGAAACAGGCCGCACGTCGCCAGCGTGACCAGCGCAAACCACAGAGCCGCATACACCGGGTTGCGGCTGGTGATCATCAGCACTCCGCACAGGATCGCACTCGCGGCGAACAGCCAGAAGAGCACGCTGTGCGCAATCAGCCCCGCGGGGGTCGGGAGGAGCCACAGGGCGATCGCCGTGCCGGCGAACGCCAGGAGCAACCCAAGTGTGCGCGAACGCGTGCGGGCCCGCGGCATCAGCGCACAGATCCCCAGCGCCATGAGCACGAGCGCCGCCGCCTGCCAGCCGTTTTGCTGCAACCAGTTCACCGTCGTTATTGTCCCTGCAAGGTCTGCGGGTCGGGGCCGATCACTCCCGGGGCGGTCGCGACCGCCGCACGCTCGGCGGCCGGAACAGCGGTCGCCGGTCCGACGGTCGGCAATTCCTTGAACGCGGCCGCCGGTCCCAGCTTGCCGCGATGCGTGCGGACCGGGTCGCGCGGATTGTCCTTCGTCTTGTCGAAAATCGACAGCAGCTGTTCGCGGTCGTACACCAGCTCGTTGCGGGTGCGTCCCGTCAGGTCGTAAATGTGGGTCAACTCGATCGCATCCACCGGGCAGGCCTCCTCGCACATGCCGCAGTAGATGCAGCGCAGTTCGTCCAGCACGAACGACGCCGGGAACTTGTCGCGGTCGGGCCACTCCGGCGGTGCGTCGGCCGCCTCGATGTGAATGCAGTTGGCCGGGCAGGCGGTCGCGCACAGCATGCACGCCACGCACTTGACGCGTCCCTGCTCGTCGCGGTTCAGCCGGTGCACGCCCCGGTAGTGCTCCGGCAGCGAGGGCTTTTCCTCGGGATACTGCTTCGTGACCGGCTTGTATTCGGTGACATGGCGCAGCGTGGTCTTGAGACCCGCGACGATCGCCGGGAGGAACGTCGCCTCCCAGAATCCGATGTCGGGTTCTTCAACCCACGTCACTTGTTGGGAATCAATCGGCATAGGTATTTCTCGGGCGAGCCGCCGGGTTTATCCCGGCGGGACGGCGGGGCTGAACCCCGTCGCTCGCACTTGATGACGTCCCATGATCTCCGAGCGGCTGGCGTTCACGCCGATGACGCCGGCGGCGATGAACAGCAGCACTGATCCGGCCGTCAGCCACCAGTGGCTCCAGCCGAACTGCAACACGCACATGACGAGGACCACGTTCGCGAGCGCCAGCGGAATCAGCACCTTCCACGCCAGGCCCATCAACTGATCAAACCGGAACCGCGGGATGGTCCACCGCAGCAGCATGACGAGCACGATGCACAGCAGCACCTTGGCCGCCAGGACCAGCAGCTTGACAGCCCATGCGCCGGCATACGCACTCGACGCTTCGGCGATGTACGGGAAGTGCCAGCCGCCGAAGAACAACACCGACACCAGGAAGCTGGTCGTGATGACGTGCGTGTACTCGCCGATGAAAAACAGCGCAAACTTCATCGAGCTGTACTCAGTGTGAAAGCCGCCGACCAGCTCCTGCTCGCACTCCGCGAGGTCAAACGGCAGCCGGTTCGATTCGGCCAGCGCCGCCGTAAAAAAGATCAGCCCGGCCAGCGGCTGGTACCAGATGTTCCAACCCATGACTCCCGACGCGGCCTGATCCGTCAGCATCGTCTCGAGGTTCATCGTCCCGTGCAGCAGGGCGATGCCGAGGATCGACATGCCGAGCGGGATTTCGTAGCTGACGACCTGCGCGCTCGCACGCAGCGAGCCGAGCGCGCTGTACTTGTTGTTCGACGCCCAGCCGCCGAGGATGATTCCATACACGGCCAGACTGGTCACTGCGAAGATGAACACCAGCCCGAGGTCCATGTTCGGGGCAATGATGAACCGCAGCCATTCCGGCGCCTGGTCGACCGGACCGAATGGCACGACGGAAAACGCGAGCATCGTCGTGAACACCGAAATCGTCGGCGCCACGATGTACAGCACCTTGTCGACATGGTCGGGAATCACGTCCTCCTTGAGGAGGAACTTGATGCCGTCGGCGATCGGCTGCAGCACGCCAAAGGGGCCGACGCGGTTCGGGCCCACCCGGTCCTGCATCCACGCCGAGAGCTTTCGCTCCAGCAGGATCAGGTACGTGCACGTCCCGAGGATGCCGCCGAGAACGGCGACAATCGTCAGCAGCGTGACCGCCAGCGAGTTCAGTCCAGGATCGTCGAACACTGGGAAGGCAGGAGTTAGGAGTTAGGAAATAGGACTTAGGGGTTGGCTATCGATCAACCGTCAACCACTCTGACTCCGTTCTCGCCGAGGTCACCGGCGAGTGTGGCGAATGCGGGAATTGATTCGGCAACTTCCTGTCGGACGGTGGCCGCGCGGAACAGTCCCTTGCGGCCGGCGAGTTCCCACAGAATGCGTCCGTCGGGACGGGCCTCTCCGGGTCCGCGGATCGCCCGGTGAATCTGTTGAGCAAGCCCGGCATGATTCACGAACGTGCCGTCGCGCTCGGCGAACGACCCGCCCGGCAACACGAACGCCGCCTTGCTGGTCGCCGGTGACGGGAGGATGTCCTGCACGACGACCGTGCCGACCTTTTCGAGCGCCGTTGCCTGTTGTTCGTCGATGGTTCCTGCCGGGTCGCCGCCAACGAGGTAGAGCGCTTCGAGTCCACCTGACGCCGCACGGCCGAGCACGTCGCCCAGGCTCGCGATGTTCGGACTGAACTGCTTGAGCACGATCTCCACACCGCGCCGGTTCGGGCACTTCTCCGCGCGAATCGTGAACTTCACCGGCGTCATCGGCCGGCCGCGCACGTCTTTCGGATACGTGTCGTCCTCGCCGACAACCGGAACCGGCCCCATCGCCAGCATCGCCTGCGGAGCCACTTCCTTGATCCACTTCGCGAGCAGATACGCCTCTTCGACCGTCATCCACGGCGAGAACACTGCGGCGACGCCCGTCGCGCTCTTCTGAGCGGCCGCTGCGAACGCCGTCCGGATCGCCGGCAACACCTGTTCCCAGCGCCGCCCGGCGAGCTTGCCGTCGGCCCGCTGCTCCGGAAACGACAGCCGGTTCTCCGCGTGGATGTACTTCCACCCAAACCGACCCTCGTCACACATGAAGTCCCCCTGCGACTGGGGATTCGGACGCGGAGTCAGCCGATACAGGCGGTCTTCGTTCTGATCGACGTACACGCTGCACCCGGTGCTGCACCCGGGGCACACGCTGTCTGCTGTCTTCAGCCACCACACCCGCTGCTTGTAAAGGAAATCCTTGCTGCACAGTGCCCCGACCGGGCACAGGTCGACCACATTCCCCGCGAGCTTGTTGTCGCACGGAATTCCGGGGAAGACGTCGATCTCCTCGTGCGAACCGCGGCCGACGACCTGCAGTTCGGCCGTTCCGCTGATCTCCCGTGTGAACCGCACGCAGCGGGTGCACATGATGCAGCGGTCGGTAAACAGCGTGATCTGCTCGCCGATGTGGTCCTTGTCCGGCTTGATGTTCTTCGGTTCCTGCAGCCGGCTGTAGCCGCGGCCGTACTTGTAGCTGTAATCCTGCAGCCCGCATTCGCCGGCCTGATCGCACGTCGGGCAGTCGAGCGGATGATTGAGCAGCAGGTATTCGAGCGTCGCTTTCTGTGCCGCCTTGACCTTGTCGCTGTTGGCAATGATGACCGTGCCGTCCT
>JAEUIG010000225.1 GCA_016795125.1 Planctomycetaceae bacterium
GATCGCCGCGTCCTTGCCGAACGTCACCTGGCCATGCGCGTACGCCGCTTGGGCGCCGTGAATCCACGGACCCATGATGAGATATACGTCGCTCTTGAGTTGCCTGCTCAGCGCGCCGAAGTTGGCTGTCGTATTCCCGGCCCATGAGTCGTACCAGCCGCCGACGAGGTACACGGGGATGTCCGCGTACCGCTCCGGGTGCCCCACGATGTTGTTCTGTTCCCAGAACTCATCGTCGCCGCCGTGCCGCATCGCTTCAACGAGCCAGTCTTCGTACTCCGGCGCGAGCTTGAGCGGAGTCGTGCCCCGCCGAAGCGGCAGCAGTTCCAGGTACTTGAACCGTTGATCCATCATTTCCATGAGGACCGCCTGGGTGTCGGGGTCGCGCGCCTGCCGGCTGCCCTGCGCGGCATGCATGATGATCCAGTTCCAGAACCGCATCTCGAACGCGCCGGCGTTGCGCATGCTCTGCCGGCCCATGTTCGATACGGCGTCCACAGGGATAACCGTGACGAGATGCGGCGAGCCCGACATGGCCAGCGCATGCTGCGTGCCGCCGACGTAGGACGTTCCCATCATGCCGATGCGGCCGTTCGACCACGGTTGCGAGACGATCCACTCGGCGCAGTCGTAACCGTCGGCGCCGTCGTCGGTCAGGAAATGCCAGACCCCGTCGGACCGGTGCCGTCCACGCGTGTCCTGGAGCACCACCACATATCCCTGCGACGCGAAGTATTTGCCTTCGTTACTCTCGCCGTTCCCCTTGCCATAGGGAGTACGGATGAGGATCACCGGCCGGCGGTCGTCGATGGGGCGGCCGTCGCGTTTCGGTCGATAGACGTCGGTCGCCAGCGCGACGCCGTCGCGCATCGGCACCATGACATCGACCGACGCCTCGACTTCGAAAGGTGCGCGCTCGGCAGCGACGACGTGACCGGCGAATGTCAGCACAACGACCGTCAGTGCAAGAACTCGGGAGAGCGACGGCATCGAACACTCCGGTGAAGGGGGGGCAGGCTTCGCGGGGATTGTAGTTGCCGGCCGCACCGGCGAGCAGTTCTGCGCCCACGTCCCGGAATCCGGGTTTCGGAATCGCCAGTCCTGTGGCATCGCGGTTACAATCCAGAACGCTGGAGGATCGCCTCCGCCGACAGCCCGGATCGACTCTGACGAGCCTGATGAACCGCAATCCCGGAATGCGATGGACTCAAAGTGTCGGCGGAATCGCCGTCGTGCTCCTGCTGGCCGTTGCGTGGAATTCGACCACGACGGCCGACGACGCTCCGCCCGCTGCCGACGCGATCTCGCTGGAGGACCGCGACTTCTTCGAGACTTCGGTCCGTCCGGTGCTCATCAACCGCTGCCAGGACTGCCACAGCAGCGACAATCGCGAAAGCCAGCTGAGCGTTGAGCACCTTGCCGATCTGCTGGCAGGAGGTTCGCGTGGTCCGGCGATTGTTCCGGGGGAACCGCCCAAGAGCCTGCTGATCCGCGCGCTCAGTCACGGCGATGTGGAACTGCAGATGCCGCCGAAGGAGAAGCTGCCGGCGGAGGAGATCGCAGCGATCACCGAATGGGTGCGCCGCGGCGCGCCGTGGCCGGGCGAAGTTCCCACGACGGCCGCCGGGACTGCGCGTGGCGGGGAAGCCGCCTTCACCAGCGAACAACTCAACTACTGGTCGTTTCAGCCCATTCATCGTGCGACTCCTCCGGCCGTCGAACGTCGCGACTGGGTTCGCAATCCCATCGATCAGTTCGTGCTCAGCGGTCTCGAACAACTGGGCATGGATCCGGCGCCGGCCGCCGATCGCCGCACACTGATTCGCCGCGTATACTTCGACCTGCTTGGAATTCCGCCGACTCCTGACGTCATCGAGGAATTCGTCAACGACGACGCGCCCGATGCGTACGCCCGGCTGATCGAGAGTTGCCTGGCGTCGCCGCACTACGGCGAACGCTGGGGGCGCTACTGGCTCGACATCGCCCGCTACTCCGATTCCAACGGTCTCGACGAGAACCTTGCGCACGCGCATGCCTATCGCTATCGCGATTATGTCGTCGCCGCCCTGAACTCCGACACACCGTATGACGTGTTCATTCACGAGCAACTGGCCGGCGACCTGCTGAACGCCGATTCCGTCACCGCCACGACCGACTATGCGGTGGCGGCGCAGCGCGTGACGGCCACCGGGTTTCTTTCGCTCGGCGCGAAAATGCTCGCCGAGGACGACCCGGTCAAGATGCAGATGGACATCATCGACGAGCAGGTCGACACGCTGGCCCGGGCGTTCATGGGGCTGACGTTCGGCTGCGCCCGCTGCCACGACCACAAGTTCGATCCGGTTTCGCAGGGCGATTACTACGCCATGGCCGGCATCTTCAAGAGCACCCGGACGATGGAGAACTTCTCGGTCGTCGCCCGCTGGCAGGAGCTGCCTCTCGGCAGTCCGGATGAAATCGAACGCCAGAATCGCCACAAGGAATTGATCGCCGCACAGAACAAGGCGATTTCCGAGTTCATCGCGCAGCAGAACGCCGAGGTTCTGCGGAGTGCGAGCGGCGCACTCGACGGCTACCTGCTGGCCGCACAGCGTGCCGAACTCCGGGCGAAAATGATTGCCGACGCGCAGCCGCAAGGCCCGTCGTTGTCCACATCGACCGAACTGCCGGCAGGCGTCCGGCTGCTCGAAGCGGAGCAGTTCCACCGCGGCAATGTCGGCGTGCACTCGACCGGTTACGGTGAAGGCATCGGCGTGCTCGTCAACCAGGGACCGACGCCGAACTTCGTCGAGTACGACATCGAAGTTCCGCAGGCCAGCTTCTATCAGCTGGAAATTCGGCATGCCGCCGCCGAATCACGGCCGTCCCGGATCGCGCTCAACGCCGGCATCGCAATTCCCGAGGCGTTGACCGGCGTCACCGGGTCCTGGTACCCGGACACGCAGGAGTGGGTCATCGCCGGGTTCGTCGAACTGCGGGCAGGCACGAATACGCTAAGGATCGAACGCGACGGACCATTCTCCCACATCGACAAGCTGCTGCTCGTGCCGCTCCCCGCGGATGCTGCCGCGTCTCTGGCTGCGGAGGCGTCGTCCGCCGGCGAAGTGCCGTTGCAATCGGTGTTCATCGACCAGTGGCGCAAGCTGTTGACGGGTTCGCTGCCCGCCGACTCGCCGCTCGTTCCCGCGCAGCGTGCGTTCCAGGGGCTGCCGCCGGAACAGTGGTTCGCGGATGTCGGTCCGGAACTGGCGGCGCTCTTCGGCGACCCGCAACCGGCGACCTTCGTGAAGCTTGCGCAGAAGTATCTGGCGATTCAACAGGAGGACGCGACGACTGAGGAAAATGCGTCGGCTGTCGCAGCAGTGCGACAGGCGATCAGCAATCCCCAGGGGCCGTTCGAACTGCCGGCGACACCCGATGGTCTCTACCCGCCGGCACAGCAGGCGCAGCTCAAGCAGCAACGCGAGGCACTGGCCGAGCTGGAGAAGTCGCTGCCAGCGCTGCCGGAGACGATGGCCGTTTCCGATGCGACGCCTGAAGACCTGCCGATTCACTATCGCGGCAGTCATCTCAATCTCGGCCCCGTGGTGTCCCGGCAGGTTCCGGCCATCTTCCGCGCCCCCGGTGCGGCCGATCCGCTGGCCACGACGACGGGCAGCGGACGGATGGAACTGGCCCGCTGGCTGACGCGCCCCGATCATCCGCTGACGAGCCGCGTGATGGTCAATCGCGTCTGGCTGTGGCATTTCGGCCGCGGGCTGGTGCGTTCGCCCGACAACTTCGGGCTACTCGGAGAGACCCCGACGCACGCCGAATTGCTGGACTGGCTGGCGACGGAGTTCCGGGAGTCCGGCTGGTCGCTCAAGGACCTGCACCGGCTGATCATGTCGTCGGCCACCTACCAGATGAGCACCGCCTTCCGCGCCGACTACGATGAGTCCGATCCCGAGAACAAGCTGCTGTGGCGCATGAATCGCCGCCGCCTCGATGCGGAAGCCATCCGCGATGCGATCCTGGCGGTCTCCGGTTCGCTGGATGACCAGATGCAGGGCACGCAACTCACCACGGCCAACCGCGCGTACGTGACCAGCACCGCGAGTGTGAATCCGGCCGTTTACGATTCCCACCGCCGCAGCCTGTATCTGCCGGTGGTCCGCAGCGCGCTCTACGAGATGTTCCAGGCGTTTGACTTCGCCGACCCGAGCGTACTGAACGGCCAGCGTGACAGCACGACGGTGGCTTCGCAGGCGCTGTTCATGATGAACAGCCAGATCGTGGCGGAAGAATCCTCGGTGCTTGCCGCTGATATCCTGAAGCACAGCGAACTCAGTCCCGAGCAACAGCTCGCACTGCTGTTCGAACGCATCCTCGGTCGCGTTCCGACGCCCGACGAATCCACAGCCTCCCTTGCGTATATCAACGATTATGCCCCTGCGGCCAACGATCCGGCCGTCGCCTGGCACAGCCTCGCCCGCCTGCTGATTTCCTCCAACGAGTTTCTGTACATCGAGTAGATTTTTCCCCCTTCTCCCCCGCAAGAAGTATCGAAGACAGACTGAACCCCCATCGGGGAGAGGGCCGGGGTGAGGGGTCGGGCACGACCCTGACTTGAAGACGATCCACGGAACACAACATGTTCAACTTCCCTCCACGTCCGTCCCGCCGCGAGCTGCTTCGCACGACGGCCTGCGGATTTGGGTCGCTCGCGCTCGCCGATCTTCTGTCGCGCACCGTGGGGGCAACAGAGCCGCCGCCGGGTCCGCTGTCTCCCAAACCACCGCAGTTCGCCGCCAAAGCCAAGCAGGTCATCTTCCTGTTCATGCATGGCGGGCCATCGCAGATCGACACATTCGACTACAAGCCGCAGCTGGAGAAGGACCACGGCAAGCCGCTGCCGTTCGACAAGCCGCGCGTCTTTTCGGCGTCCACGGGCAACCTGCTCAAGTCCCCCTGGTCGTTCCAGCAGTACGGCGAGAGCGGCGCGTGGGTGAGCGAGATCTTTCCGCACGTCGCCACGCAGGTCGACAAGCTGTGCATTCTGAACGGCATGCACGGCTCGAACTCGCGGCACGGCGGGGCGCTGCTGGAACTGCATACCGGCAGCGACACGTTTGTGCGGCCCAGCATGGGATCGTGGATCAACTACGGTCTCGGGACCGAGAACCAGGACCTGCCGGGCTTCATCACCATCTGCCCGACTCTGACGCACGGCGGAGTGAACGCGTACAGTTCGGCCTTCCTGCCGGCTGTTTACCAGGGGACGCCGCTTGGCAACGCGAGCACGCCGTCGGACCAGGCGTCCATCCCGTTCATCAGCAGCGCCGACCAGACGCCGCGCGACCTGCAGCGGAAGGAACTCGATTTCCTGCGGCGGTTCAACACGGCGCACATGGATGAGACGGGCCCCGATTCCAATCTCGAAGGCCGCATCAACGCGTTTGAACTGGCGTTCCGCATGCAGTCGGCGGCCCCCTCGCTGCAGGACATCTCCGACGAGACTGAAGCAACGCTGGCGATGTACGGCGTCGACCAGGAACCGACGCGTAATTTTGGCCGCCAGTGTCTCATGGCCCGCCGGTTCATTGAGCGCGGCGTGCGGTTCGTGCAGTGCACGCACAGCTACAAGTGGGATCAGCATTCCGGCCTCAAGGCCGATCACTCGAAGAACGCCCGCGAAGTCGACCTGCCGATCGCCGGACTTCTCACCGACCTCGCCGCGCGCGGCCTGCTGAACGAAACGCTCGTCCTCTGGGGAGGCGAGTTCGGCCGCACGCCGGTCGCCCAGGGTGACGACGGGCGCGACCACAATCCCCAGGGCTACACCATGTGGCTCGCCGGCGGCGGCGTGAAGCCCGGCATCCAGTACGGCGCGACCGACGACTACGGCTATTTCGCCGTCCAGGACAAGGTCCACGTCCACGACCTGCACGCCACCATGCTGCACCTCCTCGGCATCGATCACCTGAAACTGACGTACAAGTACGCCGGCCGCGACTTCCGCCTCACCGACGTCTACGGCGAAGTCGTCCACGACATCCTCGCCTGAGAAGTAGCGCTGCACCGAAATGGAACAAGGCCCTTAAACCACAAAGACACAAAGAACACCAAGGAATTCATCTAGAAGTCTTCTTTGTGCTCTTCGTGTCTTTGTGGTTCAATTCTTTCGCTGCGAATTCAATTGCCTGCTTCAGTCGAAGGACACCTCTGATCGGCGTTCATCCGCTTGATCTGCGTCATCCGCGTTCCATTCTTCCCGATGAGATATGCCTGAAGTTCGACAACTGCTTGCGGGGGTGGCGCGGGCGATCATTACGCCGCCGATCGGCATCCGGCTGCTCGGGTATACGGTGCAGGAGGGCTGCTCACAGTCGGTTGAGCGCGAACTGACCGCCACGGTGCTCGTGCTGTCCGACGGTGTTACGAGTGCGGTTCTGGTCGGACTCGACCTGCTGTGGGTCCCGCTGCCGATCTCCGATCGCATCCGCACCGCCATCGGCCGCGCGATTGGAATTCCCGGAGAGAATGTGCTGCTCAACGGCAGCCACACCCATCTTGGCCCGATGTTTCCCGGCTGGCAGGACGAAGAATCGCCGCAGCGCGAACTGCAATCGCGGTATGCCGAACACCTCGAAGACCTGCTCGTCGGCGCTGCGACGGCCGCCTGGCGAACGAAGTGTCCGGCGCGACTGGCATCCGGGCGCGGGGCCGCCCCGCTGGGAGTCAACCGCCGCGAGAAGATGCCTGACGGGCAGGTCATTATCGGCGAGAATCCTGATGGCCCCATCGACCGGACCGTCGACGTCATTCGCATCGACGACCTCGCCGGCCAGCCGATCGCCGTGGTCATGTCGGCCGCCTGTCACACGGTCGTCCTCGGGCCGAAGACGCTGTCCTACTCGCCGGACTTCATCGGACCGGCGCGCGATCTCATCGAACCGGCGATCGGCGCTCCATCGCTGTTCCTGCAGGGAGCGGCCGGGAACATCAACCCCGCGTGCGGCATCGGCAGCGGCGGTCCGGAGCAGTTCGACGACCTGCACCGCCTCGGAATGATGCTGGGCGGCGAAACGCTCAAGGTCTGGGCGCAGCTCCGCACGCACAACCGCCGCGGCCCGCGGCGTATCGTCCGTTCGGTCGCTGCGATCTCGACCTGGGACTATGAACCGACGGAGGCTGAAACCATTCAGCATTTCTCTGTGACGCGCCGACGATTAAGTCCCTCGCTGGCCCCGCTGCCGGACCTCGCCGCCGCCGAAGCCGACCTGGAACAGAAGCGAGTCGCGCTCGCTCAGGCGCTGGCCGGCGACTCGCTCGGAGCGAAGAACGTCGCGCGGCGCATGTACGCCTGGTCCGCACAACGACACCAGCTTGTGAATGCCGGGCACAAGGTCGTCGCCCGCGAAATCGAACTCTGGGCCATGCGAATCAACGGCCTCGGCATCGCGGCGGTCTCGGCGGAGCCGCTCGCCGAACTCGGTCTGGAGATCAAACGCCGCTCGCCGCTGCCGCATACGATGTACCTCGGCTACAGCAACGGCTGCATCGGCTACATTCCCCCGCCGGAAGCCTTTTCCGAAGGCGGCATGGAAGTTATCGAGTCCCACTACAACTATCTTCTGGCCAGCCAGCTCACCTCCGACTGGGCGCCCCTCGTCATCGACACCACGCTGGAGATGCTCTCCGGCTTGTAGAAGAAAGAAAAGATGTCTGACAAACTGTTCACCAGGCGCACCGCACTCGTCACCGGCGGGGCGCGGGGCATTGGCCGTGCTGTGTGCGAAATGCTGGCGGCGGAGGGCGCCCGCGTGGCCGTCAACTATCAGCGTCAGGCGACGGCGGCCGAAGACACCGTGCGGCTGCTGGAAAAGTCGGGCGTGAAGGCGATCGCCGTCCAGGCCGACGTCTCGAAACCCGAGGACGTCGGCCGCATGGTCGAGACCGTCCGCCGCGAACTCGGGCCGGTCGACCTGCTCGTCAACAACGCCGGCATCGCCGAATCCAAGCCGCACACGGCCCTCACGTTCTCGCGCTGGCGCGAGATGTTCGCCGTCAACGTCGATGGTCCGTTCCTTACTACGTGGGCCGTCA
This sequence comes from Planctomycetaceae bacterium, assembly GCA_016795125.1. GTDB lineage: Bacteria > Planctomycetota > Planctomycetia > Planctomycetales > Planctomycetaceae > JAEUIG01. Next base: position 8,089 of record JAEUIG010000225.1, read on the forward strand.
AGGATGAGATGATCGCCCGTCAGTTCGGCCGCATCGTCAACGTCTCGTCGCTGGCGGCCAAGGTCCTCAAGCCGGAGATGATCGACTACGCCACGACGAAAGCCACGGTGATCGCCTTGACGCGACACACGGCGGCGGCGCTCGCTCCGCATGTCCGCGTCAACTGCGTCGCGCCGGGCCTCACTGATACCGAAATGGCCCGCGATGCCAATGCCAACCTCAACGCGCAGATCATCGCCATGACGCTGCTGCAGCGGATCGCGCAGCCGTCGGAAATCGCACAGGTCGTCCGGTTTCTGCTGTCGGAGGAATCGAGTTTCGTGACGGGCCAGACGATCTTCGCCTGCGGGGGCCGCGCATGACGACGACTCAGATCACGATTCCGCCGCCGGACGGAATCTGCGCTGAGCCGTTCTCGGTCCGCAAATGCGTCCGCCTGCTCGGCAGCTTCGGACCAGCGGCGGTGGTCGCGTCGCTGTCACTGGGAGCGGGCGAGACCATCATGGTCTGCGGGCTGGGATCGTGGTCGGAATTCGGCCTCTTGTGGATGCTGGTCCTCAGCGTCGTCACCCGCGCGCTGGTCGTGATGTACCTCGTTGGTCGGTACACGGCCGTCACCGGCCAGCCGTTCGCGCAGCGGGTGGCGCTGCTGCCGGGACCGCGCGGGTGGGTGCTGCTGCTGTTCGTCCTGGGTGAACTGGCCGTCATTTCGACCGGACTCACGGCCATCGCCAAACCGTGTGGCAACCTGGGCGTGTTCCTGCTGAGTGAGAAGCTCGGACTTGCGGACACGCTGGGACTGACGAATCCAGATACGGCGAGACTGTGGGTCAACGGCATCACGTCGGTGTTTCTCGGCGCCGCTCTGGCGGTAGGACTCGGTTCGAGCTACGCATCGCTGGAGAAGCAGCAGATTGTCATCTGCGGTCTGATGGTCGCCGGCACAGCCGCCGCCACGCTGGTCGTCGGGCCGAACCTGATTGAGCTGCTCAAAGGGGCCGTCTCGTTCGGACAGTTGCCTCCGGCGCCGGAGTGGGCGCCGCCTGCGGCGCAGAACGATTATGGACTCAACCTGGCGACGATCTTCGGCTACGTGGGCGGCAGCCTGTCGGGTTACATCGCGTATTCGAGCTGGGTCGGTCTGCACGGCTGGGGACTCGCCGGCAACGCGGCGGCCCGCAAAGCGTCGGCCGGAATGACAAACGCGAAGCATTTGCCCGACGACCCGGTGCAGGCCGGATTTCTCCGACGTTCCATGACGCCGCTCCGCTGGGACGTGGCGCTCGGCGCGCTGGTGCTGCTGGCGGTCACGGCGGCGTTCCTGTCGGCGGGAGCCACCGTGCTGTACCCCCGGCACCTGTCTCCCGGCGCGGGCGAGGAGTTCTCGCTGCTCACGAAGCAGGCCGTCATCTGGGAGCAGATCAGCCCGTGGCTCGTCCCGGTCTACTACATCGCCGTCCTGCTCGCACTGTGGGGGACGATTGCCAGCGTTCCGGAAGCGGTCGCCCGCGTGGCGTACGACCTCATCACCGCCGCCCGACCAGCGGCCAGTCAGATCCCGTTTCGCACCGTTCTCACGGTCCTCGTGGTCTGGTTCTTTATCTCCGGGCAATTCTGGAACTGGGGCAACTTCCGCTTCGACCTGCTCACGCAGATCGGCGCGCTGGTCACGGTGAACCTCGGTGTCGGAGTGGTGTGCCTGCTGGCGACCTACTACAACGCGACCCTCCCGCCACGGTATCGTGCTCCCTGGTGGCTCACTCTGGCGGGCGTTGTGTCCGGCGCACTGTTCCTCGTTGCCTTTGTGGTGACCGCCGCCGGGATGTGGGCGAAGGTAGTGGGTAGTGGGTAGGAGTTAGGGAATAGGGAATAGGCAGGAAGACCCTTTTAGCGACGCATCGGAGATGCGTCTTTTGTTCATCGACTATCGTCCATCCTCCATGACTGACCTTCTTGCGGAATACGCCGCGCGTCGTCCCAAGTCGCTGGCTCTGTTTGAGCGCGCCCGTCGGTCGCTGGCCGGCGCCGTAGGCCACGACCTGCGTTATGCACTCCCCGCGCCGATCTACATCGAGCGCGGCCAGGGAGGACGCAAACGGGACATCGACGGCAATGAGTACGTCGACTTCCTGATGGGCAACGGCGCGCTCCTCCTCGGCCACGCGGATCCGGAGGTCGTGGAAGCGATCGCCCGCGCCGCGTCGCTCGGCACGCATTTCGGCAACGACCATCCGCTGCACATCGAATGGGCCGAGCTGGTCCAGACATTGATCCCCTGCGCGGAGCGTGTCCGCTTCACCAACTCGGGCACCGAGGCCACGCTGCTGGCGATCCGCATTGCGCGGGCCGCCACCGGGCGCAGCCGTCTGCTCCGTTTTGCCGGACATTTTCACGGTTGGCACGACGATGTTGTCCACGGGTTTCATCCGCCGTTCGATGCCGACGGCTCGCTCGGCGTCCCGCCGCACGTTCGCGAGGGGCTGGTGACGATCCCCGACGGCAATCTGAATCTCGTGGATGAGACGCTCGCGGCGAATCCCGACATCGCCGCCGTGATCCTCGAGCCGTCAGGCGCCTCGTGGGGCCGCGTGCCGATCGACGTGGAATGGCTGCGCGGCGTCCGCGAAGCCACCGCGCGGCGTGGAGTGCTGCTGATCTTTGACGAAGTTGTCACCGGTTTTCGATTCAGCGCCGGCGGAGCGCAGAAACTGTACGGTGTGACCCCCGATCTGTGTTGTCTCGCGAAAGTGATGGCGGGCGGCATGCCGGGCGGCGCGGTCGCCGGGCGTGAGGCCGTCATGCGGGTCTTCGACATGACGGGTGACCCGCATCACGACCGGCATCAGCGGGTCGTCCACTTCGGCACATTCAACGCCGCGCCGCCGTCGGCCGCCGCGGGCATCGCTGTGTTGCGCCGCGTCGCGGACGGCACCGCTATCGCAGCCGCCAATGACGCTGCGGCACGCCTGCGATCGGCATGGGACGACGTCCTCGAACGCCGTGGCATCGCGGGTTACGTCTACGGGTCGGCGTCGACCTATCACGTTTACTTCGAGACCGATCCGGGCCGCGTCCGCGAAGCGAACCGTCGCAGCGATCTGCACACGACAGAGGCGGGGCGTCTCAAAGGCATGTCCGGCCGGTTGATCGCCCGTTACCAGTTGCGGATGCGCTCGGCCGGCGTCGACAATATGAGTTCCACCGGCGGCGTGACCTGCGCCGCGCACAGCCCGGCGGATGTCGAAGCGGCGACAATTGCTTTCGAACAGACGGTGATCGCCCTGCGGGACGAAGGACTTGTCCTGCCACTCGCATGACGAATGTGTCGTTCGAGCGCACGTTCCCCTGGATGCTGCCTAATCGGGAAGCAGCGTATCCCCTCGACCAGAGCGGTAGGTCGCCCAGTCGATTTTCAGCTTTCGCATTTTGGCGCGGAGGGTGTGCGGGTTGATTCTGAGAATCGAGGCTGCGCCCTGCCGGCCTTCGACGCGGCCTCCCGTGGCTTCGAGGGCCGCGCGAATGTGGCTGCGAATCGCATCGTCGAGCGAAACCAGTTCGCCCCCGGCGTTCCCGATGGGGGATGCAGGCGACCGGGGCGCGATCCCGGCTGCGGACGGCTTGCGGGCGGCAGGCGTGGCTCCCAGTGCGACGGCGACGTCGAGCGCGCGACCTTCACCGAGCAGGGCCGCGCGGTCAATCACGGCGCCGAGTTCGCGGATGTTTCCCGGCCAGTCGTAGTCCTGGAGCAGCCGAATATCCGCGTCGCTCGCGTGTACGCGGACCAGGCCGAACCGCGTGGCGGCCTTGTCGAGGAAGTGTTCCACGAGCGCCGGAATGTCCTCCTTGCGCTCACGCAGCGGAGGCAACAGGATCGGGAACACGGCCAGCCGGTACCAGAGGTCTTCGCGGAACTGGCCGCCGACGACCATATTCGCCAGATCGCGGTGGGTGGCCGCGACGACGCGGACATCGACATGGATCGGTTGCGATCCGCCGACTCGTTCCACGAATCCGTCCTGCAGCACGCGCAGGAACCGGACCTGGGCGTCGAGCGGCAGTTCGCCGATCTCGTCGAGGAACAAGGTGCCGCCGCTGGCGCGTTCAAACCATCCCTGCCGCGATTCGACCGCGCCCGTGAAGCTTCCCTTTTCGTGCCCGAACAACTGCGAGTCGATCAGTTCCGAGGGAATCGCGCCGCAGTTCACCCGGATGAAGGGACCGTGGCTGCGTTCGCTGGAATGGTGAATCTCGCGGGCGATCAGTTCCTTGCCGGTTCCAGTCTCGCCGAGGATCAGGACCGGCACTTCGGACCGCGCGATCTGCCGAACGCGCAGCAGGACATGATGCAGCCCGGAATCGCTGCCGATGACCGGATCGGCCAGTTCCTTGCGGCCGAGGCGCGTCAGCAGGGAGCGCCGGTCGGCCTCCGCGGCCTCGCGAAGCATCTGCAGTTCGTGGAGCCGGCGATCGTTCTCCAACGCGACTCCCAGGGGTTCCTGCAGGAGCCGGATCAGCGCTTCGTGCTTGAGGAGCAGCTTGGTGCCCCGGGTGGGAATCAGCACGAAGAGCCCGAGCGTGCCGTGCGGCGCGGACAGCGGCGCCACGAACCATTCGCGAGGCGCGGCTGCGTCGTCAGGCACGAGTGCTGAGGGGAACCAGTCGTCGCCGTCGCGCGTGACGCGGCCGACTTCGCCTTTGCGGATCCAGTTCAGCAGCTTGCGCAGCTGGCGTTCCGAGAGTTCCCCGGAGCGCAGCGGATGTTCCGGGACCGCCGGAACCGCGGCGGCGGCCACGATGCGGCGCTGATCGGGGTCGAGACGATAGACGGCCATGCGCTCGGCGGGAACGGCGGCGCGCAGCAGTTGAAAGATCGTGTCGGCGGATTCTCCGATTTCGATGTGGCGCGAGACTTCCCGCCACACTTCGGGGAGCATTTCCTGAAAGCGTTCCATCTCCGTGCCCGGTGCTTGGTCGAGACCGTTGACTGTCACGGGATGGTAGCAAATATCACGGGTGAGTTCGATCATATTTCAAGGCGTGTCATGAACAAGCGGGTTCGTGTGCTCGTTTGCCGCGGATTCCGGCGGCATCGCGCAATTCTCATCGCTCCGGCACACCGGGTGCATACTTCGCGCCGTACACGAAGAAATGACACGCGACGGCGATCCGCCGCGCTGTCGATCACGGACGATCCCCCATGTCCTCCCGCAACCTCACTCCCCGATCTCACGCCGCGCCGCGTTCTGCGAACGTCGTCGCGCCGCGCCGAACCGCTCCTGCCGTGTCCACGCCTGCCGTTTCGCATGACCGACGCTCGTCGCAGTTGTCACTGTCCGACGATCAGTTGCGCCGCCTGATTGCGTCGCGGCTCGCGCAGTTTGGTTCGTGCGTGGCGCGCGACGTGATCGCCACGGTGCATGGCGGAGACGTCGTTCTCGCCGGCGCCGTCGGCAGCGACTACGAACGGCGAGTGATCGAGCAGTCGATCGAGCGGATCGCGGGAATCGGTACACTGAACAATCTGCTGGATGTGCGCCGCAGTGCGCCGGTCACAGAGAGTGTTGCGTTCACCGGCCTGTCGAAGCGCCAGGTGCGCCTCGTGGCGATCTCTGCTGCGGCCGTGGGATTGCTGGCAGTCGGCTGGATCAGCTGTCAATTCGCAGACACGCCGAGCGGACAATCGGCGGTGCCGGTTGTCGGAACGGTGCGTGTCCAAGGCGAACCGGCCACGGGCGCAATTCTGACCCTGCATTCGCTGGCTGCTCGGGATGCGACCATCGTTCCGCCCCAGGGGCGGATCGACGGCTCCGGCAATATTGAATGGACGACGCACGTGTCCGGCAGCATTCCGTCCGGCGAATATGCCGTCACGGTTGTCTGGCCGCGTGCCCGTGTGCGTGGCAACGCCCGTCAGGACACGGATGTCCTGGCAGCAGCCTATGGGAGCGTCGAACGCTCGCCGCTGCGGCTGCTGATCGATCCGGATGCGAAGTGTCGCGTCGCGTTCGAGCTGTCCCGATCGCGATGACCGGCAACGGGCCTCCGCTGCTGAAGCTCTCTGATACGAAAGGATTGTGCCGATGCGCTGTAACTGTTGTTGACGCCCGGATTGCGCGCCTGACAGCGCGTCTCACGAAATGTTGTCCACCCCACCTGACTTAGCGTCCTGATTCAAGAAAGAGTGTCTCCATGAAAGCTGTCCGTTTCCACAACAGCGCTGATCGTCCACGGAAGGGTTTCACGCTGATTGAGCTGCTGGTGGTGATCGCCATCATCGCCATCCTGATTTCGCTGCTGCTCCCCGCCGTGCAGCAGGCCCGCGAGGCTGCCCGCCGCACACAGTGCAAGAACAACCTCAAGCAGCTCGGGCTGGCGGTTCACAACTTCGAAAACAGTTTCACGTATGTGCCGACGAGCCTGCGTCCGCCCTCCAACGTGTCGGCGAGTCTTGAGGCCTCGCGCGTCTCGGTGCTGACGGACCTGCTCCCGTACCTGGACCAGGCCGCGATCTTCAACATCTATGACAAAAAGATTAACTGGAACCAGGGGACGAACCTGCCGCTGGTCAAGAACAAGCTGGCGGCGTTCGAGTGCCCGTCGGACCCGGACGCCGGTGTTCTCGACACCGCCCCTCCGGGCAGCACGCCCGCGTTCATCCCGGGAATCTCCGCCACGAGCGACTATTCGCCGATTTACGGCATCGCCCCGGGCGTATTCACGCAGATTCTCGGCAAGCCGGCGGCCCCGGAAGCGTACGCCGACCCGGCCGACGTGTACGCGATCGCCCAGGCAGGCGGATCGGGAACTCCGTACACCTACGTCCGCGGCTTCTTCCCGAAGAACGCCACGATCGATTCCGCGACCGGCGCGACCACGAAGAAGGGCTACAAGTTCGCCAACGTCATCGACGGCTTGTCGAACACCATTGCCATCGCGGAATCGTCCGGCCGCCCGTTCGTGTACGTCAAGGGTGGACGGAAGCTCGGCGGCGGAAACGCGTTGACCGACACCGATCCTTCATCCGCGACGACCGATCGCCTGAACTCCGGCGGATGGTCGCGACCGGCGAGCGACCTCATCATCTTCGGCGCCACAGCGTCCGCCACGGGCGTCCTCGGCGGACCGATCCCGATGAATGCGACGAACGGTCACAACATCCGCGGCCTGACGTACACCTCCAACGGGATCACCTCGACGACGATCCTCGGCCAGCCGATCGGCGTGCACGGCACCGGCGCTCCGTTCTCGTTCCACACGGGGGGCGCCCACTTCCTGCTCGGCGACGGCGCGGTCCGGTTCCTCAGCGAGAACATCGATTTTGCGACGTTCATCGGGCTGACGACTCCGGCCGGCTCCGAAGTCCTCGGCGAGTTCTAACTGATGCCTCACGTCGTCCGGCAGCTCGCTTCACGGCGAGCTGCCGGGACGACATGGCGGCAGGACAATCAGAAACGCGTCAAAAGCAACTCTCGCGGCTGCAAGTTGCTGGTCTGCGATCGCGCACTGGGATACCAACATGTCACGTATTATTCTCACTCGCTCAATCGGCATCGTGCTGACGGGAACGGTTCTCGCCCTGTCGATGTGGGGCTGCGGCGGCGCTAATCCGTGGGAAACGGTGTATCCCGCGACCGGCGTGCTGACGTTCAATGGCAAGCCGCTGGCGGACGCTGAAATCGCGCTGATTCCCGTCGATGCGACGGCGCCCCCGACAGTACGCCCCCGGGCACGTTCGACGTCCGACGGTGCATTCGCCGTCTGGACTTACGAACAGGGCGATGGCGCTCCCGCCGGGCAATACAAGGCGACCGTCATCCACCATGAGGTCGTCGTGACCAACGGAGCAGTCGGCGCCAAGCCCAGCAGGATTCCGCG
>JAEUIG010000230.1 GCA_016795125.1 Planctomycetaceae bacterium
CCCGATCCGCGCGGTCGCGGAGCTGCGCGGCCTGCAAGGCGGCTTCTCGCGCGGTGAGCTGCTCCCACTGCCAGGCCAGCGACGACTCGCGCGCGCGCAGCCGTTCCTCGCGATCGACCGTCCGCTGTGCGAATTCTGCCCGCTCGCGCTGCAGTTCGTGCTGCCAGTCGGCGAGTGCGCGTTCTCCATCCGCAATCTCACGACGGTGGTGATCCGCGGTCGAGTCGACCGGCGAAGCCGGAAGGTCGCGCGGCAGCAATCGCTGGACGGCCTCCGGGCCGATCTGGTCGACCAACCAGTCCCGCGCGCCCAGCAGTGCGGTTTCCCGCCCGGCCAGATCGAAGTGCCGCCGCGCGAGCTCGTCGCGGAACGCATCGGTGCGCGCGCTGCGGCGCTCCAGTTCTTCTTCACGCAGCCGCATCAGCTCTGCATGCCGACGCAGGTCCCCGGCCACGGCGTCCTGCTGCTCGGCCAGTGCCCGCTGCTCGTCGCTGACATACAGCCGCAGGTCGACCAGCATCGCCTGCTGTTGTGCCTGCGCCTCGGCCAGCGTCTGCCACGCGGCGTCGCACGCCCCTTCACGCCCTTCCAGCAGTTCGCGAAACTTCCGGAGATGCGACAGCCGGTTGCGAATGGATGCGTCGACTTCGGCGCTCCACACCGCCTTTGCCGCCCGGTCGCGTTCCAGGTCCGCCTGCTTCCCTTCGATCGCCGACCGCAGCCGCGACAGATGTTCTTCCTGAAACTTCGTCCGCCGGACGAGGTCCACCTCGCGCTGCGTGACGTCCGCTTCCCTGATCTCCACGTCCGCCAGTTGTTCCTCGCGGAGCTGTGCAAGCAGTGCTGTGTGTTCGGTGATTTCCTGTTCACGCCCTGCGAGACGTTGCGCCAGCTCATCGGCCAGCTCGGCCCGGCCTTGATCGAGTTCCTCGCGATCGGCCGCCAGCTGCCGGCGTTCCTCGGCGAGTTCTGCCAGCAGTTCGGCCCGGAGACTCGCACGCTGGCGATCGATTTCGGACTGTTGAGAGGCGAGGGCGCGCTTTGTCTCGATGGTTTCGACGGTAAGCTGCGCGGCGGCCGAGTCCATCTCGGACCGGCGACGCGCGATTTCGTCCTCCAGTTCTGCCCGGTCGTGCAGGAGTTCGGCTCGCCCGGAATCAATCTCCTGCCGCGCGTCAGCGACGTCGGCAAACAGCTCGGCTCTCAGCGTTTCCCGCTGGCGATCGATCCCGGCCTGTTGTGCGTCGAGGGCTTCCTGCCGGCCGGCAAGTTCCTGCTCCCTGCGTTCCAGGATCTGCTGCAGCTCCGCGCTGTCCGCCGCGAACTGCTGCGTCTGCAGTCGCAACGCGCGCTGTTCCCGATCGAGGGCCGACAACTGGCTGTTGAGGCTCAGTTCGCGCTGTTCGAGTTCGGCCAGATGAACCCGCAGGTCTTCGAGGACAAGCCGCGCTTCTTCGAGCGAGGCGGTCTCGACGGCGGGCGCCGGCCGGAAGTGCGGCGCCGGGATCCGTGAGCCGGTTGAACCAGGGGCGGCGGCGTCAGACCGCGTGCGGTCCGTTGTCGGCGACGGCGTGCGACGTCCGCTGAGAACGCTCATGGGCTTCCCTTCCCGTCACGGGTGCGCCTCCGGCGCACCCGGTCATCCCGCGCGATGGCGAGGCGTCGCGTGTGTGACTACACCCCGGACGTCCCGGCTGATGCACTGACAAGACCAGTGCTCACGCCGGGACGGTTCGCCGCGGCTCACACATGGCGATCGAGCATCGCCGTGATCTGCTGCTTGGGCACGGCGCCCAGCAGTTGCTCGGCTGGTTTGCCGTCCTTGAACAGGAGGAGTGTCGGAATCGATTGAATGCGATAGTTGATCGCGGCCTGGCGGGCCTGGTCGGTGTTCAGTTTGCCGACGCGGACCTTGCCCTGGTATTCGTTGGCGATCTCTTCGACGGCGGGTGCGATCATCCGGCACGGTCCGCACCACGGCGCCCAGAAGTCCACGAGCACGGGCTGCTCGCTCTTGAGCACTTCGGTATCGAAATTCGCGTCGGTCAGTTCCAGCAGGTTTCCAGCCATGTTCTCAGTCCTTGGTCAATCTCTCAGATGCCCTTCGGAGTTGTCTGCAAGACCCGGGATTATTATGGAGCCGCGCCAACGTGTCAACGGGCGATTTGGGGTCGTTTGGCGGCACAAGTCATTGCAAGTTTTCATGTTGCGTGCACGGCTTCAGTCGCCGGGATCGCGCTGCATTCGATGACGGACAGTTGAAAAAAGGCCTTCTGGTCGGGGCGCGGTCTCGGTTAGGTGCTTATTCGTGTGACATCTGGTGGTTCGACAGCGACAGCGGGCCAGGTTTGCCCGGAGAAAGCAGCTCACCAAAGGGACTCGGAGTCAAGAAAACGCTCGCACCTTCCTCCGTGTCCTCAGTGAACTCCGTGGTGAATCTGGCTGCACGAAACGCGGGATCGCTGACGAACTTGCAGTCAACGCTCGATTGCCAGACCACGAGTGCGGCCGCAGTGCGCGTGTGCTCTTTCGCTCAATCGCGTATTCTGCTGCATCATGGCCGAACGCACGCCGCCGCCTGTCAGGACCTCGGACTCGACGAACAGCACCGTCGGAACTGCGTGGGATTTCTGGAAGCGACAGCCGCTGTATCTGCGGATTCTTGTCGGCTTCGGTTTGGGCATCGTGTTCGGGCTGCTGCTCGGCGAGCGCGCGCATCCACTGGAAATCCCCAGCAAGCTGGTGCTGCGGCTGCTCGGCGCCCTGGCCCCCCCGTTGATCCTCATCGCGGTTGTCCAGGCCCTGATGCAGGCCGAGTTCCCGCAAGGATCCGGACGCCGGCTGCTGCGGCTGCTCCTGCTGAATACCTTCGTCGCCATCTGCATTGGCCTGCTGGTCGCCAACGTCCTGCAGCCGGGCCGCTGGTCGAACATTGAGCGTCCCGGCGAGCCGCCCGCCGCAGCGACGGCCGATCCGCTCGGCCAGTTCCTGGACAATGTCCCGCGGAGCCTGCTGGGACCGTTCACCGACAACGGCAAGGTCATCGGCGTGATCCTGATCGCCCTGGCGCTCGGCATCGCATTGCGCCGGCTGCAGGGACCGCGGCGCCTGCTCGTCATCGACCTTGTCGGCGTCGCATTCGACACCCTGCTCGTCCTGCTGCATTGGATCATCGAAGTCATCCCGCTCGCGGTGTTCGGGATCGTCGCCTCGATTGTCGGTACCAGTGGTTTCAGCAAGTTCGTCGCGCTCGGCGGATTCGTGGCCGCGGTGATCGTCGCACTGCTGCTGCAGACGACGTACTACCTGTTGCGCATTCGAGGCGGGAGCTGGGTGCGGCCGGCGGATGTACTCCGCGGCATGCGCGACGCGCTGGTCATGGCGTTCTCCACGGCCAGTTCGACCGCCACGATGCCGTTGACCTACGACTGCCTGGTGCACAAGGTTGGCGTGCGCGAGCGCTCCGCCAGTCTCGGCGCTCTGGTGGGCGCCAACTTCAACAACGACGGCACCGCTCTCTATGAGGCGATGTCCGGGCTCTTCGTCGGACAACTGCTGGGCCTGCAGCTCTCGTTCTGGCAGCAGGTGATGGTCGTGCTGACGTCCATCGCCGCGTCCGTCGGGGCGGCCGGCATTCCCGAGGCGGGCCTTGTCACGATGACGCTGGTCTTCAATGCGGTCGGACTGCCGACGGAGTTCATCGCACTGCTGTTGACGGTCGACTGGTTCCTCGACCGGTGCCGCACCACGGTCAATGTGATGGGAGACGTCAACGTCAGTTGCCTCCTGGACGGACGCGAGCGTGCAGCTCCGGCGTCTCCATCGCAGCCCTCAGCCGCGACGTTTGACCTCGAATCGCCGGCGTCGGGTTAGCGCCGCACGACTGCAGCTTTTTTCACCGGAATGCTCCGGTTTCGGCCACTCCGTGTCGGGTTGCACGCCCGACTGGCAGGCACGACCGACACACGCTGAATCGGCCGCAGAGTCTGCGACGCAGGTCGACTCTTCCTCACCGCCACTCGGAATGCAACCGGTGCGCCGTTCGCGGGTCCTCCGCGACTCGGCCTCCGATCGATCAATTTCCGCTGCGGGGCGGCCGATTCTGGGTAAATCTGATTTGGCGCAGAGGTCCCCTTCGCCAGAACCAGCCCCGAGGAGGATCCGCATGAAACGCTTCGTGATCGTGGCCGTCGCTTCAGTCACTTTGCTGTCGGCCGCGATGGCCGTCGCCCAGGACGCAGCGCAGAATTCCAACGTCCCGCAGACGCAGGTCTATTACCACCAGCAGGTGGCCGGCACGCCGCAGTACTACACGCAGGCTCAGCCGCAGCCGGCGCAGCGGCAGGGCTTTTTCGGCCGCATGATGGAACTCGAACGTCGCAAGAACCAGGCCATTCTGCGGTTCTTCGGGCTTCGTTAACACCGGCACTTGAGCAACGCACTCGCGTCTTGACCGCCTGCACTTGCAGGCGGTTTTTTGTTGCGCACCACGAAATTCACCGCAGAGAACGCGGAGGGCGCAGAGACCGGGATCATTTCACCACTGTGCCAGCACGGCTCCCTTCCACTTTCTTGTCTGGGGGGCTGACGGGGCAGGGGACGAACAACGAGTGCAGTTGCCGATGCATCAGCGCAGGTCGCCCGATCGCGCACTCACAATTCCTGTAAGACTCCCTCCATTGCTGGGTAATCCCCGCAGAGAGGTCACTGTTCAAGCCTCTGCGATCTCCGCGCCTCTGCGGTGAACATTCACCGCATTCGCAAGCTCGCGACGGCCGTTCGAGACAGCCGTCCAGTTCTCCGTCATTCACCCGGCGCGTACCATTGCGGGCGCACGCGGGCTGTTCAACGTCGAAAGGGAAAACATGGGACGCTGGCTCTATTGCAGTTCGTTGTGCACCGGCGGTTCATTCGGCGTGCTGGGGCTGCGCGTGGTGATGGGCCTCGCCTTCATCCTGCATGGCTGGGGCAAGGTACAGAATCCCACCGGCTGGATGCCGAACTCGCCGATTCCCGGCGTATTGCAGGCGGCCGCCGCGTTCTCCGAGTTTGGCGGAGGCATCGCACTGATTGCCGGACTGCTGACGCCGGTTGCGGCCACGCTGCTGGCCGTCACGATGGCGGTGGCCGTGAAGTTCCACTTCGGACAGGGACATCCGTTTGTCGGCGCAGGCGGGCCGTCCTATGAACTGGCGGCGGTCTACCTGGCCGCGGCAATCATGTTCGTCTTTGTCGGTCCGGGGCGGTTTTCACTCGATGCCGTCCTGTTCGGCAAGCAGCGCGCCGTCACGGCGCACACAGAACACGCATAGAGCATAGTTGTCGGCGTCTCGCTTCGTGAGACGTCCTGGACGAGCGTGCGGGTCTTCAGGCGCTCACGGAGCGAGTGCCCTACTAAGGAGGTGAGCTATGACGACAACAGCACTGAAGCACGTTGAGAGCATCGATCGTACGGCACAGGCGCATTGGGTCGGGGATGGCTTCCCGGTCAAGTCGCTGTTCTCCTATCACGAGGATGCGGCTGCGAACGACCCGTTCCTGCTGCTCGACTATGCGGAACCGTACGAGTTCCAGCCGGCGAACACTCCGCGCGGCGTCGGCGCGCATCCTCACCGCGGGTTTGAAACCGTGACGGTCGTCCTCCAGGGAGAGGTCGAGCATCGCGACTCGGCCGGCAACCACGGCGTGGTCGGCCCGGGTGATGTGCAATGGATGACGGCGGCGTCCGGCGTCATTCACGAAGAATTCCACAGCCATGAGTTTACCAGGCGCGGCGGGACGTTCGAGGTATTGCAACTGTGGGTGAACCTGCCCGCCGTCAACAAGCGCGAACAGCCCGCGTATCAGGATCTCCGCGCTGCGGCGATTCCGACGGTGTCGCTGGAGAACGGCGGCACGGCGCGGGTCATCGCGGGTGAACTGTTCGGTGCGACCGGACCGGCGCGGACCCATACGCCGATGACGATCGCAGACTTGAACCTCGCGGCGGGAACGACAACATCGCTGAACCTCCCGGAGGGCCAGACAACCCTGCTCGTTGTGCGTTCCGGACAGCTGATGGTGAACGGCGGCCAGTCGGCGCGGGGGGTGTCCCTCGTTCGCCTGAGCCGTGACGGCGATGCGGTCGAACTGGCGGCGGCAGAGCAGAGTGCAGTGCTGTTGCTGACCGGCGCCCCGATCGGCGAGCCAATCGTCGGGTCGGGCCCGTTCGTGATGAATACGGAGTCGGAGATTCGCGAGTCCTACCGCGAATTCCAATCCGGCCGCATGGGCCGCCTCCCGGCGTAGCCCGCGCTTTCTGAATCGAAAATCCAAAATCAAAAATCCAAAACACGCCCTTCGCTCACCGGAGGGCGTGTTCTCTTGCGCAGATTCTCCCGAGGCGTCAGTATCCTGTCAGCCGACCACGTTGACTGCCGCCCCTTCCGGTGCGGGGGGGGCGGGGGGGCGAAATTTCAGAACGGGACCGGGGGTTCCGCTCCGCTCGCCTGTCGGCGGGCGGACCTCCACCCCCGGCTACATTTTGTCGCCCCTGCCGGGGCGGGCTGTCTTGCCCCTCGCACAGAACTGTTCACCGTGTGCTTCCTGATCGCTGACAGCTGATTGCTGACAGCCCTGATTTGGTTGTGGCCGGAGGACGTGCCGGGTTCACATTGGCTCGCTTGTTCCGTGCAATGATGCGGCGTAGGCTGGCGAGGCGCTGAACCGAGTTCACTCCGTCCACGGAACGTTGACATGCGAGCGACATTCGCTCTGGGAGCCTTGGCCGCGTTTCTGCTGTTCTCCAGCGCCAGCGCCGAAGACTGGCCGCAGTTCCGTGGTCCGAACTCGTCGGGGATCGCCGCGGAAAGCACCCACCCGCCGATCACGTTCTCGACGACCGAGAACGTCCGGTGGTCGGTCCCGCTCGGTCCGGGAGTCGCCTGCCCGATCATCATCGCCGGGCGGGTCTATGTGACCTCTCTCTCCGACGGGCAGTTCGTCGTCGCTGCCTACGACTCCGCCGCCGGCACGGAACTGTGGAGCACGAAGTTCGACACCGGCCCGCTGCCGGAGATCACGCCCCCCAACGAGCCGGCGTCCTCCACGCCGACCAGCGACGGCGAGCACGTCTACGTCCACTTCAGCACACTCGGCTTGCTGGCCCTCGATGCCCGCACCGGCACGCCCGTGTGGGAGTACAAGCTGCCGCGGCCGTTCTACCTCATGGGCTGGGGCGCCGCGAACTCGCCGATCCTCTACGAGGACATGGTGATCTTCAATCTGGATGACGACCTCGCTCCGTACCTGATCGCGCTCGACAAGCAGACCGGCGAACTCCGCTGGAAGACCGAACGTCCGGATGTGCTCGGCGGCTACGCCGTCCCGGTTCTCTGCACCGCGAATGGCCGGACCGACGTCGTCGTCGCCGGTAGCGGCATGATGCAGGGATACGATCCGCACACCGGCGCGGAAATCTGGACCTGCAATTCCCTGCTGCGGACGATCATGACGACCCCGGTCGTCCAGGGAGACCGCATCTTCTTTTCGGTGCAGAGCGTGGGTGATGCGAATCGCGTCCTCAAAGAGGCGCTGCTCGACTGGCGCGACACCAACCAGGACGGCAAGCTCGACAAGTCCGAAGTCGATCCCCCGTTTCATGCCAAGTTCGACGCGGGAGACGCGGACCACGACGGTTTTCTCGTCGAGGAGGAAATGGACACGGCCTTCCAGTCTCCCGGCAACCGCGTCGGCGGCGGCAACATCGTTCAGGCCATCCGCGGTGGGGGCACGGGCGACGTCACGCAGACACACATGATCTGGAACCTCGATCACCAGGCGCCGTCGAACATCTGTTCGCCGCTGGCGTATGACGGCAGATTGCTCGTCGTCAAGAAGGGAGGCATTTCGGCCGCCTTCAATCTCGAGGACGGCCAGGAAATCTGGAACAAGAAACGGGTCGGCAACCTCGGCAACTACTACGCCTCGCCGGTGGCCGCGGGCGACCGCATCTACGTCCCCGGAGAAAACGGCTTCATCGTGGTGCTCAAGGCCGGGCCGGAAATCGAAGTGCTGGCCAAGAACGACGTCGGCAACAGCCTGATCGCCACACCGGCCATCGCCGACAACCGGCTGTACGTCCGCACGTACGACACGCTGTGGTGCTTTGAGGAACCGGCGCCCTGAGTGCACAACGAAAGGGAAAAACAGGAGGCAACGGAGAAAACAGAGGGCAGGCCTGCAATGCCAACCACAACCATGCAGATCAATTGCTTTTGACTTCTTCTTTTGTGGCCTTCGTGACCTTCTGCAACCCTTTTTTAGAAGGAAGGAATTTACAGAAGGCCACGAAGGACACGAAGGAAATAAGGGGGAGTCGCTCAGCTCGTGACTTCGCGAAACGGCAATTCATTCTGACTGTTACGTGAATCGTGCCTGTGGATTGGCAATCGTCTGGGTTGATATCGCCGGCTATGACTTTGCGAGTGCTTCACCGTTCCTTCCGTTAGCTCCTGATTTGCCCTGTCATGAACGGGAATCGCACCATGTTCATCCGACTCTTGATCGCGGGCCTGTGCATCGCGGCCACCGGTGTTGCCAGTGCCGCCGAGCAGGTGTCCATTGTCGTTGGGCCCGACGCGCCTTTCCTGGAACGCTTTGCGGCCGATGAACTCGCGAGACAACTGACCGAGGTCTTTTCCGACGTCGAGCCGTCCGTTGCAACATCGCCGGCTGCAAATGCAAACCATGTCATTCTGATCGGCAGTCCGGAGTCCAATGCTCTCGTCAAGGCGGCCGTCGGTGATCAATGGCCGACGCTGTCCGATCAGGGACTCGTCATCCGCACGGTTAACGGTGCACCGCAGGCGACGCTCGTTGTCGGCGGCGGCAGCCCGATCGCGACGTTGTGGGCTGTCTACGAACTCGGTCACCGCAACGGCATCCGCTATCTGCTGCGCGGCGACATCCTGCCGAACGAAAAGCGTCCGCTCGATCTCGCCGGTCACGACCTCGTGATGGAGCCGGAGCTGCGCGTCCGCACCTGGCGGACCGTCAACTGTTTCGCCGTCGGTCCCGAATCCTGGGGGCTGGCCGATCACGAGAAGCTGCTCGCGCAACTCGCGAAGATGAAGTTCAACGACGTGATGGTGTCGGTCTGGCCGTGGCACCCGTTCCTCTCGTACGAGTTCGACGGCGTGCAGAAGCAGACGGCCCTGTTGTGGTTTGGCGAGGAGTATCCGCTCGACGGCGAAACGGCCGGCAAGAAAGCGTTCGGCGGACTGAAGAAGTTCGAGAATCCGGACTTCGCCGGCCTCTCCACCCCGGAAGAAATGATGTCCGCCGGCGTCACGCACGTCCGCGGCATTATTGATGCGGCGCATCGGTTCGGCATGACGGCCGGCATCTGCATCTCGCCGCTGGAGTTCCCGCGCGAGTTCCAGGCCGTCCTGCCTGGCTCGCGCGTGGCCAAAAGTGTGCAGGACCTCACGGTCATTCCGGGGGCAGAGCAGGGGCCGCAGGACGAAACGCTGCTGCGACTCGTGGAAACACAGCTCGGCGCCCTGCGAGACACCTATCCCGAAATCGATTCGCTGTACCTGACGATGCCGGAGTTCCCCGAATGGGACCAGCATGCGGACACAGCCTGGGACCTGTTCGCGCCGCGTCTTAAAGAGCGCGGCGTCACGATCAATTCACTGATCGCTTCGGCCAGAGGTCGCGGCCTGATCGCGTCGGGAGATCGCGGCGAGCGGGCCCTCAGGGGAAACCTTGTCGCGCTGGCATTCCTCGATCAGCTTGCCGCACGCGATCGGACCAGGAACGATCCCCTGCTGTCGCGACGCAGCGGCGCACCGTTCGATCTCGTCATTGCTGATGTCGACTCTGCCCTGTTCCCGGTGCTGGATGCCGTACTCCCTTCGAACGCCGTCGCGATGAACTTCGTGGACTACACCGCGCGCCGCGTCGTTGCCAACCGCGAACTCCTGCGCACCGTTCCCGCCGACAAGGTCCGCAGCCGGCTGATCATGACGCTGGCCGACGACAATGTCGGCATCCTCCCACAGTCGTCGCTGCAGAGTCTCGGCACGCTGACCAACGACCTGCAGGAGTTGAAGTGGGAAGGCTTCTCCACCCGCTACTGGCTCACGGCCGAACTCGATCCCACGGTCTACTATCTGTCGCGGGCATCGTGGCAGCGTGATGTACGGCCGAAGGACGTATTCATCGAACTGTTCGCGACGATTACCGGCAAGCCGTCGGCGGCAGACCGGTTGTGGCTTGCGTTCGAGCATCTCGAAGCGGCGACCAACCTGATCGACGAGCACGACCTCGGGTTCACGTTTCCGGTGCCGGGCCTGATGCTCAAGCACTCGACGGATGCTCCCGTGCCGGAGTGGTGGACCGAAGCCGTTGAGCATTACACCGAGTATTCGAACGAGCTGTATCGCGCTCACGGGGCGAGCAATCCGCCGGCCCGCAAGCTGCTGTTCTATTACGCCAAGCGCAGCGAATACGTGCTCGATTACCTGGCGGCCGTGCAGGCGGTCCGCGAGGCGGCCATCGCCAAGGCGGCCGGCGACCAGGACAAGTCGCTCGAACAGCTCGAAGCGGCGATCACGGCGACCTACAACTGCATCAACACCCTGGCGGATGTCGCCCACGACCAGAGCGACCGCGGCCTCATCGCCGTCCTCAACGCCTACGCCTACCGCCCGCTGCTGGCCGAGTTTGAGAAGCAATCTGAGGCGGAGTGATCAGCCGCGCACCCGTGACCGCCAATAACCCGGTCGGCGTTTCGCGTGCTGAACTGCGATCACTTCAATTCGGTCTTCAAGATCGCAATACACGATCACATACGGAAATCGCTCAAGCAGCATAAGCCGTGTTCCGTGAACGTGTTTCGCTCCACGCTGTGGACCGCTCACGACGCGAGAAACGGCAGTCTCGAATTCCTTGAGGAAGTCCCGTCCCAGAGAATTGCTGACTCTCGCGTACCAATTGCGA